>JBBKWN010000089.1:0-24149 GCA_037968955.1 Rheinheimera sp.
GTCTTTGTTGGCTCTGGCTTGATTGCGTTTTTCAATCAAAGCTTCAATTGCTGCCACATCATCGTCTGAACCGCCTGCCTGCAAGAACGTTTCAGCATCGCCCTGTAAAATACCAAGCACTGCACCGAGCTGAATTAAAACTGCCGCCAGCTTTGATGCTTTGGTCGGATCGATGACTTTCTCTTTGTTAATTTCACGTGCCAGCTCAAACAATACTGGCAATGCCAGCGCAGTGTTGAAATCATCGTTCATCGCTTGTTTAAACTGCGCGACATAATCACTGTCAAGCGCAACCTCGGTAGCAGGCGTTACGCCACGCAGAGCCGTGTAAAGCCGGCCTAACGCAGCGTGTGCTTGCTGCAGGTTCTCAGCACTGTAATTGAGCTGGCTACGATACTGACTTGAAATTAGGAAATACCGCACTGATTCGCGGTTATACTCAGCCAGTACGTCTTTAACGGTAAAGAAATTGCCCAGTGATTTCGACATTTTTTCTTTATCGACCTGCACCATGCCGGTATGGATCCAGGTATTCACATACGGTGTGTCGTGGGCACAGCAAGATTGCGCTATTTCGTTCTCGTGATGTGGGAACTGTAAATCGGAGCCCCCGCCGTGAATATCAAAATGTGGCCCTAAATGCTTTGCACTCATCGCCGAACATTCAATGTGCCAGCCTGGGCGCCCAGCCCCCCAGGGCGATTCCCAACTCGGTTCACCTGATTTGGCCATTTTCCACAGCACAAAATCTAAGGGATCATCTTTACTTTGATCGACTTCAACTCGGGCACCCGCTTGCAACATATCCAGATTTTGCTGGCTCAGCTGACCGTATTTCGAATAAGTACTCACATCGAACAATACATCACCATCGGTGGCCACATAAGCATGTTTTTTATCAAGCAATGTCTTAATTAATTCAATAATTTCCGCCATATGAGTGGTCACACGTGGCTCAATATCGGCAGGTAATAAGCTCAACGCTTTAAAGTCTGCATGCATCGCTTCGGTATAGCGACTGGTCAACGCATCACAACTTTCGCCATTTTCATGGGCACGGCGAATAATTTTGTCGTCAACATCGGTGATATTACGTACATAAGTGACGTCATAACCCAAAAAGCGTAAATAGCGGTTAATCACATCAAACGCGACATAGGTTCGCGCATGGCCGACGTGACAGAAGTCATAAATTGTAATACCACAGACATAAAGGCCCACTTTGCCTGGTTGCATTGGCACAAACGTCTCTTTTTGACGGCTCAGGGTATTGTAAATCTGTAACATGACTTCCTCTGAATAAACGCTGACAGCGAAAAAGAGATAGTGTAACACCGGTATTTAGCGTCGGCTACGGTCTGTTCGCAGTGGATGTGGCTTTGTGTTCAGCGCTGGGTGCGCTAAACTAGCGCCAAATTTTATAGCCCCCAAAGAAGGATTGATTGATGGTCAGCTTACACACTAATTTTGGCGTGATTAAACTACAGTTATTGGCCGATAAAGCCCCGCTTACCGTGGAGAATTTTAAAAGCTACGTTACTGATGGTTTTTACGACAACACCATTTTTCACCGCGTGATTGACGGTTTTATGATCCAAGGTGGCGGTTTCACGCCAGACATGGAACAAAAAGAAACCAAAGGCCAGATTAAAAACGAAGCCAACAATAAACTGCCAAACAAAAAAGGCACAGTTGCGATGGCTCGTACTAACGATCCACATTCTGCGACCTGCCAGTTTTTTATCAATATTGCTGATAACAGCTTCCTGAACTTCACTTCTGAAAATTCATCAGGTTGGGGTTATTGTGTATTTGCTGAAGTGATTGAAGGGATGGACGTTGTTGACAAAATTCGAGCGGTCGCCACCGGCCGTAAATTCGGCCATGCCGATGTGCCAGTAGAAAATGTTGTGCTCGAAAAAGCAGAACTGCATGGCTAAGGGCTTAACCCTTGTCATAGCAGATTTGCATTTAAGTCAGGAACGCCCGGATATTACCGCGGCGTTTCTCGATTTTCTCAAAGTGACTGCTGTTAATGCTGATGCACTGTATATTCTTGGCGACTTGTTTGAAGTCTGGATTGGTGACGACAACCCTGCGCCATTACTTTCTGATGTCGCCAACGCTTTAAACACTTTACACGCGCAAGGCGTACTCGTTTATTTTTGTCATGGTAATCGCGATTTTCTACTGAAACAGAACTATGCTGACCGCGCGGGTTTTGTATTACTTGCACCATACCACCTTGCCGACTTTTACGGCAAAAAAGCACTGCTCATGCATGGCGATAGCCTTTGCACCTTGGATTTCCAATACCAAAAATTCCGAAAATGGTGGAACCAACCTTGGTGGCAATGGTTAATTTTGGCAACTCCACTGTGGTACCGCCAATATTTGGCACGCAAAGCTAGGCGTATTAGCAAACAAGACAAACAACAAAAAACCGCCACCATTATGGATGTCACTGCCCAAGAAGTCCCCAAGGTAATGGCGGAATATCAGGTGCAGTATTTAATTCATGGTCACACCCACCGACCTGCGGTACATGAACTGCAAGGGTTGGATGGTCAACCTGCTTATCGTTACGTGGTCGGCGACTGGTACCAGCAAAGTTCCTATCTGGCAATCACCGCCAGTGATTGGACATTACATTTTTGCCCACTGGCCGCTGCCACAGCGCAAAATTAGAGCAATCAAGTCAAATGACAACCCGAAAATATATTGCCGCCACGTTGCCGGATGGAGTAATGGATGAATACCAATGAACTACTGACACCCATTACAAGTTTCTTAGGGTGCGAAACGCCAAAACGCTGGCTGGACGAAGCGGCTAAAACTGAGCGGTTAGCTGTGTTGCTGCAGGATCACCTCATTTGCGAGCTTAAAGCCGCCCAAACAGCCATGTATTTGCTGCGACGGTATGCCTGTGACCAAGAAAGCTCCAGCACCTTATTGCACTGGCTAAAACCCTTTGAAGATTTTGCTTATCGCTTTAACGGCGACGTATCAAGCCTCAAGCAAGCAGAAAAACTGAATAAAAGCATTATCGGCCGCTCAGATTTCGCGCATTCCAATCTGATTGTCGACCGGATGGTGCTATTGATCCGGGAAGAACTACACCATTTTTGCCAAGTATTAGAAATTATGCAGCAACGTGGTATTGCCTATGAGAACATCACCGCCAGCCGCTATGCCAAAACATTAGTACAACATTGCAAAACCCACGAACCACAAATCCTGATCGACAAGTTGATTTGTGGCGCTTACATCGAAGCGCGTTCGTGTGAGCGTTTTGCCCGATTGGCAGAGCGGGTTGACCCGGAACTTGCCACCTTTTACACCTCATTGTTACGTTCTGAAGCTCGCCATTTTGCCGACTACCTGGAACTAGCGCAGACGATATCCAAAACCGACATCACACCCAGAGTGCAATATTTCGGCAAGTTAGAAGCTGAGCTTATTGCCAGCCCAGATCCAGATTTCAAATTTCACAGTGGTTGCCCGATTTAACGCGCGCCAGCAAAAGAGCGTCAAATACATCATTAATCAAGTCAATTCACCTTAGAACTCAGTCAATACTTGACGAGTGCTGTTCTGTTGGTCATAACTTAACCATGAGTGTTTTGTAGTTACTCAGACACCATCAGTACAGCAGTCGAAAAGGATAATAAAAATGATACTAAACCATTTATGGGGGCTGTATGCCCACCCGAAAGAAGAATGGCATACCATTGACGCTCGTCACGAAAGTTTACGCTACAGTTTAATTCACATCATGTTAGTTGCACTTATCCCGTCCGTTTGCGCTTATTTCTCGGCAGTTCATATCGGCTGGAGCATTGGCGTGGGTGAGCCTATTCATTTAACCGCCGACAGCGCGATGATGCTTGGGGTCGCAATGTATTTTGCATTGATCTTAGGCGTGTTTGCACTAGGTTATCTCGCGCACTGGATGGCCCACACCTTTGGCTCTGAACCAACCTACACCCAGACATTGGAATTAGCATCATACACCTCAACGCCTCTATTCATGGTCGGTATTGCTGCCCTGTTTCCAGAGCTGTGGTTTGTCATGTTGGTTGGGCTGGCCGGCTTATCCTACTCGGTATACCTACTGTACGTCGGCGTCCCTATTTTGATGCACATTCCGGAAGAGCGTGGCTTTATTTACGCCAGCTCCGTGGTGACTTGTGGCTTAATTCTGCTGGTATGTGTGCTGACTGCAACCGCCATTTTGTGGAGTTCTGGTTTCCAACCGGTGTTTACCCACTGACGTCATCCACTTCAGCAGCGTTTGACAATTCAAACGAATAAAATGACAAAGGGAGCGAATGCTCCCTTTTTAAATCTAATCAACCTGCGCTTGAAACAGAATTAGCCCAAAGGCTAGTCACCTTCGTTATAGGTTTCCAAATTTCCTGCCATCAATGCGGTTTTATTGCCTTTTTTCGCATCATTGCGTGAAGCGTCAAGCCGATTGAGGTATTCCTGCGTAATATCATTGGTCACGTAGACCCCATCAAAGACCGATGTTTCGAACTTTTTAATATCCGGATTCTCGCTGCGCACAGCTTCGACCAAGTCTTCTAAAGTCTGGAATATTAAGCCGTCTGCACCAATGATTTTGCAGATACTTTCTACATCATGACCATGTGCAATTAATTCGTTGGCCGATGGCATATCAATGCCATAAACGTTCGGGAAACGAATTTCCGGTGCCGCCGACGCAAAATACACTTTATTAGCACCCGCCTCACGCGCCATATCGATAATCTGCTCCGATGTAGTACCACGCACGATAGAATCGTCGACTAACAACACATTTTTGCCTTTGAACTCTTGCCAAATGGCATTCAGTTTGCGTTTCACCGACTTTTTCCGTTCGCCTTGCCCGGGCATGATAAAAGTCCGGCCGATGTAACGGTTTTTGACATAACCCTGACGATAAGGCAAACCAAGCTCAGTGGCTATTTGTAGCGCTGCATCATTACTGGTTTCAGGAATAGGGATTACCACGTCGATATCAAGATGCGCCCATTCTTTTTTGATTTTTTCGCCAAGCTTCTTACCCATCGCCACCCGCGACGCATACACCGATACGTTATCGATGGTTGAATCAGGCCGGGCAAAATAGACATATTCAAATATGCAGGGGGTGTATGTTGGGTTTTCAGCGCATTGCTGACTATACAACACACCGTCTTCGGTAATGTAAACAGCTTCACCTGGCGATACATCCCGCAAAACGGTAAAGCCATCGGCGTCGAGCGCCACACTTTCCGAAGCGACCATGTACTCAGTGCCAAGTGCAGTTTCACGTTTGCCCATCACTAACGGCCGAATACCATTCGGATCCCGAAACGCGACGATCCCATGACCAATAATGAGTGCCACAACAGCGTATCCGCCGCGGACTTTGCGATGCAAATTAGTTACTGCACGGAAAATTGCCTCCGGCATTAACTGCATGGAACCATCACCTTGTAATTCGTGCGCGAGGGCGTTGAGCAACACTTCAGAGTCAGAATTGGTATTGACGTGGCGACGAGCCACTTTAAATAATTCAGCTTTTACTTGTTCGGCATTGGTTAAATTGCCGTTGTGTGCCAGCGCCAATCCAAAAGGGCTATTGACATAAAAAGGTTGGGCTTCGGCGGTACTTGACGAGCCTGCAGTTGGGTAGCGCACATGACCAATCCCGATATTCCCAGACAAACGCTCCATATGGCGCTCTTCAAAAACATCTTTAACCAAGCCATTTGCCTTGCGTAGCCGCAGCCGGTTTTGGTCGACAGTAACGATACCTGCCGCATCCTGCCCCCGATGCTGTAACACGGTTAAACCGTCATACAAGGCCTGATTGACCGGATATTTACCTACGATACCAACAATACCACACATGGAACCTTACCTCGCCGGCACTGCTGCCTGTTGCATAAAACTCGAGTTGTCTTTCAGATAACTGAAAAACCATTCAATAATAAAGTCAAATTCGGGGATCAAAACGGAGGCTTTCCACCAGTCAGACCCAGCCGATGGTGTAAACGCGTCCAGAAAAAATAACATTGCACTGACAACCAACACCCCACGTAAGGCACCAAATAACACGCCGAGTAGACGGTCAGTGCCACTTAAACCAGTAGAATGCACCAATTTACCAACCAAATAGTTGATTAAGCCGCCTAGCAACAGTGAGCTGATAAACAGCAAGCCTATGGCCACAGCATTTCGAATTAGTAAATTGTCAATGTTGGAGAAAAACGGGGAGAGATACGGATAATAATGACTGGCAACGAAAAACGCCGTGATCCAGACGATCAGCGAAATGGCTTCTTTTACAAAACCGCGGACTAGACTGATCACAGTCGATAACCCGATAATTGCCAAAATGGCATAATCAACCCAGACCATGTGCTTCCAAAGGCTGCTCGATAACGGCGCGCATTCTACCAAAACACGCGCCGGTTAGGCTAATTATTTTCAACCGGCGTGAAAGATGTCACTTTTAAGTTTTTGACTGCGGCCAATTCTTGCAGTTTGGGCAGGCTGCGTTCGAGTTGTTCTTTTTTCAAATCTGGCCCCACCAGCACGCTCACCATAGTCTGTCCCTGACTATTGGTGATCTTCCGACTAAAAGTAGCGAACCCTGCCTGACGCAATTTAGCAATTAATGCATTGGCATTTTGTTCTTTACCAAAAGAGCCCACTTTCACCATCCATGCTGCCTGACTCAACGCACTATTTTGCACTGAGCTTTTTTCGACCGGCGCAGGTTCGGGCTTTGTCTTTTGCTCGTTTGCCATAATCGGTGCGGTTGGATTGTCAGCGACAATCGGCTTTGCCGCTGCGCTATCAGTATCAACAGAACCATAAGTTTGATCCGGCAAAGTTGCGTTGGCAGGCGTAATCTCTTCTGCGCTGCTTGGCTGCGGGTCGGTGTTGGGGCCGGCCACAGCATCTAAAACCGGGCTATCGTCGGTCGGCAATGTCATGGCTTGTTGCTTGCTGGCATCATGCTGATCCTGCGCAAACACCTGTTGTTGTGCGACCGCTGCGAACTCCGGACGCTCAGGTACCGCTTTAAAATCATCTTTGACCACTTGTTTTTGGCCATCTAATAAATCCGGTAAAAACACGATCGCGGCTACAATTAAAATGGCACTGCCAATCAGCCGGTTTTTAAATACTTCGGTCATACGTTTCCCTGGTGCCAGTGTGCTAAGAATTGCGACACAGTGACAAATGAGCCAAAAATCAAAACTAAATCAGTATCGCGAAGATCGGCACTTAAGGTTGCCCAAGCACTTTGAACATCAGGATAGCATAGGATGTTTGCGTCAGCTGGAAGCTGTGCGGCCAGCAATGACGCATCAGCGCCACGGGGCCCTGGTAAACCAGCACAATGCCAAGTCGTCACTAGGTGGGTGAAGTCGACCAAGCTCTGTCGCATATCTTTATCTTTGAGCATCCCGACTAAAACATGGATGCGCTGGTAACGTGGCGCCAACAACGCCAGCTGTGTCGCCAAATAAGCCGCCGATTGCGGATTATGCGCCACATCCAACAAAATCGCCGGTTGTTGTTGTAGCCACTGCATCCGACCCGCTAATGTCAATTTCGCCAACACTGTAGCAATCTTGGCGGCAGGCGGCAATAACTGCAAAGATTCCAGGCACGCCAAACTGGTGGCGATATTCTGCATTGGTAATTGAGGGAGTGGTAAATCGGTAAGCTGGACACTTTTGCCCTGCCATTGCCACGACAACCCATCGGCGGCAATCTGATATTGATAGTCACGTTGCACCAAGCACAGCGGCACTTCGAGCAGGCTTGCTTGATCAAGCACAGATTGTGGTACCGCCAGATCGCCAACAATCGCCAGTCGCTGCCGGCGAAAAATACCTGCCTTTTCGCGGCCAATGCTTTCACGATCGTTGCCAAGCCATTCCTGATGATCTAAATCAATGGTGGTAATGATACAGGCATCAGGTTCAATAATATTGGTCGCATCAAGCCGACCACCTAAACCCACTTCAATAATGCAGACGTCCGGTTGCTGCTGTTTTAGCACCGAAAACGCCGCCAGGGTGGTGAATTCAAAGTAGGTCAGCGACACCTCTGCGCGAAGCATGTTGACTGTCGAAAGACCTTCAACCCAAAGCTCGTCAGTGACATCCAAACCATTTAGACGTAAGCGTTCATTAAATTTTAAGAGATGTGGTGAGGTATAAACGCCCACCGAATAACCTTGTACCAGCAACAGCTGTTCTAGACAACGAGCGGTACTGCCTTTGCCATTGGTTCCGGCCAGCAGAATTTTAATGCCGGGTAATTGCTGCAACCCGCCACGCTCGGCCACGGTTTGCACGCGCTTGAGGCCAAGTTCAATTTGATCGATAGGATGGCTTCGTTCAATAAACGCAAGCCAATCGGTCAGGGTTTGACACGATTGGCTTGTTGTTAATACAGGAGAGTTCATAACGCCTTAAGCGACGCGATTCTCCGACACCGGAGAAGGCAGTCGCATGAATTTTGCAACTAATCGCGCAATTGTATCGCGCATTTTCCGCCGGTCAACAATCATATCAATGGCACCGTGATCAAGCAGGAATTCGCTACGTTGGAAACCTTCAGGTAATTTCTCCCGTACCGTTTGCTCAATAACCCGCGGCCCCGCAAAACCAATCAGTGCATTTGGCTCGCCGATATTCACATCACCTAACATGGCAAGACTGGCCGATACCCCCCCCATCGTTGGGTCAGTCAGTACCGAAATGTACGGTAGGCCTGCTTCGCTTAACTTTGCTAAAGCCGCACTGGTTTTGGCCATTTGCATCAATGACATTAAAGCTTCTTGCATCCGCGCACCGCCAGAGGCTGAAAAACAGACGAATGGCACTTTGTGCTCTAACGCAAACTCGACACCTTTGACAAACTTGGCGCCAACGACCGATGCCATCGAGCCACCCATAAAATTAAATTCAAAACTGGCAACGACGATTGGCATACCTTTGAGTGATCCGCGCATCACCACCATGGCATCTTTTTCGCCAGTTTCTTTTTGCGCCGCAACAATCCGGTCTTTGTATCTTTTACTGTCTTTAAATTTGAGAATATCTTGCGGTTCAAGTTCTGCCGCCAGTTCAACACCGGTATTGGTATCGAGGAAACCAGCCAAGCGCTCACGGGCATTGATGCGCATATGATTGTCGCACTTTGGGCAAACGCCAAGCTGGCGATCCAGATCTGCTTTGTACAACACCGCGTCACAAGACGTACATTTGGTCCACACCCCTTCAGGGATATTACGACGCGCCGACGACGAAGTTCTGGGCAGGATTTTTTCTAACCAACTCATAAGGATTCCTTTGTCTACACTGGACGATTTTCACGCACAAATGGCCTGAATTTAGGCAAAATTCAGCGAAAATGTGGCAAACGGCGGTTATTAAAGCATAAAGGTGCTCAGCCGAATATAAAAAACTGGTCTTAGCTGTCAGCTCGAAACAGGTCTGTCCAGAAACGCTGCCGTGCGGTTGGTTTAAAAACGCACAGCAACACCGATGAACATGAGACCGGTGCTGTTTGCCTGTTAATCCGGCAAAAATAATGGCCCCATCGGCAGTGCTGGAATTTCAAATGCCGGCGGATAGTCCACCGCCACCAGATACAAACCTTCCGCTTTGGCCGTTGCCGCCGCTAAAGTTCGATCCTTTGCCGCTAACAACTCGGCAATCCAGGATGGCGGACGTTTTTTCATGCCTATTTCGAGCAAACAACCGGTAATATTTCGCACCATATGATGTAAAAACGCGTTTGCCTTGATATCAATGACAATAAAGTCTTGATAGCGTTCAATTTGTAAATGCATCAGATTACGAAATGGGGTTTTGGATTGACATTGGATGGCCCGAAAAGACGAAAAATCATGCTCGCCCAACAACAAAGCGGCCGCCTGTTGCATCAAACTGACATCGAGGTTCTGATGATAATGACTCAAACCCTGACCTAAAATTGCCGGACGATATTTACAGTTATAAATGATATACCGATAGCGGCGGGCGGTCGCAGAGAAGCGAGCATGAAAATCATCACGAACCGGTTTTGCCCAGCGCACCGCGATTCCTGTCGGCAAATTGGAGTTAGCACCCATAATCCAGCCACGCATATCACGCAAAGCATGGGTCTCAAAATGGATCACCTGCCCAGTTGCATGGACACCGGCATCGGTGCGCCCCGCACAAAAAATTTCGATGCTTTCATTGGCAACCTGGCTGAGTGCTTTTTCTAGTTCACCCTGAATGCTGTTGACTTCTCGTTGACGTTGCCAGCCAAAAAAACCGGTGCCGTCGTATTCAATACCCAATGCGATGCGCATGCCCACTCCTCGTTAAACCGGCGCGAGTATACCAAAGCAGTTGGCAAATCCCAACGAGCGCTTGATGAAGGCACATCAAGACACTCATTTGTCCCCTTTGCTGCCATCAGAACTATTGTCTATTTGACCCATCCCGCGCAACAGCAAGTATTCGATCAGCGCAAGCAACATCCTAACTTTGCTGTAAATTTAACGCCTCTTGCTTCACATGGGCTGGAGCATCTGACGCCAGAATTTCTTTGATCAGTTGTCCAGCACTGTCCGCATCGCCAATTTCGTTATAAGCCCGGACTAAATCCAGTCGTCCGGCATAACCGGCATCCGCATGATCAACGTCACCCATTTCATCTGCGGCAATTAAGTCCTCGAAATCAGCGAGACCAACGTCAATATTCAATGAGCCTTTCACCATAGGTTCTTGTTCATCGTCTTCTGAAGCCGCTAGTAATTTATCTATATGTACATAATCTGGAATATCGTGTTCGGTGGCTGCCTGCTCATTATTTTTTTGGCTTTGCTGCGATGCATCCAGCTCAGCCAATGCTCGTTTTGCAGACTGAAGACCCTGCTCAGGTAATTCGGTTGCCGTTTCAAATTGATCTAATTCTGACAACATGTCATCAAAATTTGTGTGCTCTAAATCGTTAAGTTCATCTGATAACGCGGTATCCAGCGGCTGACTAGCGGCACTTGGTTCTACAGCAGCACTTTCTTCAGTTAGGTCATCTTCTGGAAAAATAAGGTCGGCATCATCATCTGCGAGTAGATCATCAGATAATTCCAACTCTGGATATTCATCCAACACCTTACTTGGCCGCTCCACCGAAGAGAGTGATTCGTATAAACGGCTGACGGAATTGTCATCCAGTTCTTCCAAATCGGGCATCAATGTCTCGTCAGCTTCATCTTCAACGGTAGAAAACTCACTCAAATCTTCCGGCTCAACCGCAATCGAAGCCGTTGTTGTAGGCTCTTCGTCATCAATCAGGATGTCATCGTCATCCAGCATCTCGGCAAGTACTGGAGGCTCTAGATCTGGCTCTGCCGCTTGGTTTTGGCCATCGGCAATGCTGTTGTCATCAGCCTGATCATCGTCTTGTAACATCGAACTGACATCAGCCACTGACATCTTTGCATCGACAAAATCTTCATTCGCCTCGGCCACAGCGGACTCAGGTAGTGCCAACTCGGCAAGACTAGCGGCTTGTAATTGACTCTGCGCTCTGATTTCTGCAACTTCGGACAAGATAGCATCCAGCTCACTTGCCAATTCTGCTTCGTCTGGCTCGACCGATTCAGTAATATGCTCATCTTCGAGCGCAAATTCTGCCGCGACAGCTTCAAGATCGGCGTCATTCATGTCCGTGATTGCCGCTTCAGCCAAAGTTTCCTCAGCCAGCGACTCGGCAAAAGCGTCCAATTCTGAGCTATCAAAACTATTGTTTGCGCTATTTTCAGCTTCAACAGTCTCGTTTATAAAATCTGTGGTGCTCGTTTCGTCTGCTGTGAAACCCTTCGCATCATCTGTAAAATTATCCACTGCTACCGGTTCTGCATTCGCAGCCAGCAACGAGTCGATATCAAAAGCGTCTTCGTCATCATCCATTGGCGGTACAGTCAGCACCGCTGGCGCCGCGGGTTCAGACACCGCGTTATTTTGTCCAGCTTGGGTTGAAGCCATTAAATCATCGATATCAAACTCTTCATCTAACATCACCATATCATCGGCGTCAGAAGGGATATCCAGTTCAATTTCTTCGAGCAACTCATCAAACTCATCAGCTTCTGCAGCTGCATTTTGCAGCGCGTCAGTTGCCAACGGCTGATCGGTTTGTAGTTCATCGCCATCATTTGTGGTGTCCGCAGTCGCCGCATCCTTTGCTGCCATCGCCTGGGCAAAGATATCGTCCGGATCTTCTGCGTCGTCCAGATTATCGAACAAGGAGCTTAAATCATCACCCGACAATATATTTTTCGGGTCAAAATCTTCTTTGGCTTCAAACACAGGTTCATCATCCAAATTATCGAACAGCGATGATAAATCATCACCGGCCAGAATATTATTTGGGTCAAATTCAGTGCGGGCGGCGCTCACCGGCTCATCGAGCGGCGTGTCTAATAAATCATCAAGGTCAAATTCAGCATTGATCGCAGAATTGTTCATCGGCGTGTCAAAGCGGTCATCTAACAACTCATCAGCAAAGTCAGTTGATCGTCCTGGTTTGGCTGGCGCAAAGTTATCATCATCCAAGCGAACGCCAGAATTCAGGCTGTCATTGAGCAACGAATCATCCAGATTAATCAAACTACTTTCATCAAAATCAAAACTGTCATCCAGCGGTGGCAATGGCGAACGATAGTTCGGATCGGCCAACGGCGCGGCCGTTGCGGCTGAAACCACATCAGCCGCTTTTTGGCCCCGGCGACGAATAAAGGAGACAATAATCAGCAACAACATAATGGCTGGCAAAGAGGCAGCAATGGCCCAGCCAATTGGGCTTGAGGCAACTTTTTGCCAAGTTTCGGCAAGATTAAACCCTTCTTCGGCTTTGCGGATCTGTTCGCGCTGCTGCGCGAGCAATTCAGCTTGCTGCATTAACAATTGCTGTAACTGGGTTTGTATTTCGCTGTCTTTATCGAGCTTGCCTTTGACCAATGATAATTCTTCGACCACGGTGTCGAGCTGCTTTTTCAACTGGGTGTTTTCCACCACGATGGTTTCTACATTCGCCATCGACGCGCCAAGTCGGTCGCGAATATCCGTCATCTGCTCAGTTTGTTGTGACTCTACGCGGTTTAATTCTTTAGTAATGGCTTTGGTGGCCTTGGCAACGTCTTGCTGACGAGCCGCTTTTTCTTCTGGTTTTGCACTAACCACACTGCGGATTTTTTCAGCCCAAAGTCGGTCATCGTTTTCAGATTTCCTTTGTGCTTCAATAGCATTGATCGCCAGAATTTCACGAATGGTCGGGATCTCAAGATAAGATCCAGGTTTAAGATGATTAAAGTTTTGCTCAAGAAAGGCGTCTGGATTTTTCAAGTAAAGCGCATGCATCACTTGATACATATTCAAACGTGGATCGGGTCTGGCCTGCTCGGCCAATCGCCACAAGGTATCACGGGCCGACAAAGGGCCCAGGCGGGTGATTGCTGGCGCGTCAAACTCTTTCGGTCCACGCAGCTTGGCGGTCGTATCCGCCACCGCGACCGTCATAAAATTGACAATCAGCAACAGGATTAATAATCGCAGTTGATGCATTCAAAATTCCCTTACCGCTTTGGCGTCAATATGTCACCTGAATACCGCGGTGCCATCACGTTTACACTTCTAGTGAGGTGCTCCTGCAAACAATGTTCCACATTGCTAGCGCGTATTGCTTTGAATTCTAAACCAGTTCAGCCAGCAATGCGACGAAGCGACGGTACAAAGCTGTGTATTTCAATGGTTTTGTGCGATTTAGCCGAATACTTCGCCTGCCATAGCTAGAGATTTATACGCGGTGTGCTTTGGAAAATGGGGGCAAATGCTCGAGTGTCGGCCGCTGAAGAGTTAATCAATCTTAAAACAAAAAGGCTCCCGCAAGAGCCTTTTTCAAACACCGAGTTGCTGTTACAGGTAATCGCGGATCAAATGTTCAGCAATCTGAATGCTGTTGGTTGCTGCGCCTTTACGGACGTTGTCGGCAACAACCCACAAGTTAATCCCGTTTTCATGCGAAATATCCTGCCGAATACGGCCAACAAACACCTCATCTTTCCCCTGAGCATGGCTGACCTGGGTTGGGAATTCAGCATTGTCTTCTAACAGCACTACACCAGGCGCATTCGCCAGTAACGCTTTGACTTGCTCAACACTAATTGGATGACGAGTTTCCAGATGCACCGCTTCAGCATGACCATAAAATGCGGGTACCCGCACCGCTGTGGCATTCACGCTAATGCTGTCGTCGCCCATGATTTTCTGGGTTTCCCAATGCATTTTCATTTCTTCTTTGGTGTAACCATTGTCCATGAAAACATCAATTTGTGGGATCACGTTAAAGGCAATTTGACGGCTAAATTTACCATCACCTTCCACCGGACGGCCATTGAGTAACTGCGCGGTTTCTTTGGCTAACGCTTCGATACCTTGCTGACCGGCGCCGCTCACCGACTGGTAGGTGCAAACATTAATCCGGCTGATCCCCACCGCGTCATGAATGGGCTTGATAGCCACTAACATCTGAATGGTTGAGCAATTGGGATTGGCAATAATATTGCGGTTGCGATAGTCGGCAATCGCTTGCGGATTCACTTCAGGCACCACTAGCGGAATATCGGCTTCATACCGATAATGCGAGGTGTTGTCGATTACGATACAACCCGCTTCGGCAGCTACAGGCGCGTACTTGGCAGACACACTGCCACCTGCAGAAAACAAGCCTATTTGCGCTTCAGACCAGTCAAATTTATCGGCATCCAACACTTCAATTTTTTTACCCTTAAAAGTAACAAACCCGCCAGCAGAACGACTACTTGCTAAAGGGATCAACCGCTCTACCGGAAAATCACGTTGTTCAAGAATTTCAATCAGATGCTGGCCGACTAGACCGGTTGCACCTAAAATTGCGACGTTGTATTGCTGAGCCATAGTTTGTTTCCCCTAATGCTGGCTGCTAAAACCTAATATGCTTAAAAACTCTGGTATTGCCTGCGCTGAATTTGCCAGCTGCAGTTTTAACGAACTGAACTCCCGCCGGGGCGGGTAATGTTTTCTGAGCCAGTCAAAGCCATGACCTTGCAGATGAAATCTGAATAAAGCGTCATCGCGCCGGACATCATATAACATACGGCAGATATTTTGGACATCTGAAAGTCTAAAATTCTCAGAAATTTGTAACTTTTCCAGCACTGGCACTGGACAAAAGTCAGAAATTTTATGTTTTACGTCAATTTTCAACTGCTTACAAAGTGTTTGATACAACATTTCAGTGCCGCGGGCTTTGCCTTCAATACTGTGCCCGGCGATATGCGCTGTGGCAATCCGGGTAAAAGGCACCAACTCCTGCAGCACTTGGGGCTCGTTGTCCCATACATCCAACACCAACGGTCGTTGCACACGACTTTTGGCTTCAGCCAGTAGGGCTTGGTTGCAGGTTACTTCGCCACGTGATGCGTTGATGATTGCCACATTCGACGGTAGCGATGCTAGGTTATCGCCATTGAGAAGTTTCAGCGTTGGATGAGGTCCTGAGCGCACTAAAGGCACGTGAAAACTTACGGCATCCACTTGTGTCAGCATCGGCTCAAATTCAACATGCGGAAAATCAGGCTCAACCGCGGCGCGAAGTGGGTCCGATTGCAGCACTGTAACTTGCAGCGCTTGCAAAGCTTTGACTAAACGTGAGCCAATTTGCCCCACCCCCACCACACCAACGACCCATTGCTGCAATGGCTTTTGTTGCTGCTCTGCCAATAAAAATAAGCTGCTAAGCACATATTCGACCACCGATTGTGCGTTGCAGCCAGGCGCACTGCTAAAATGAACACCTCTGCGTTGCAAGTAAGTTTGGTCGATATGATCAACACCGATGGTGGCGGTTCCGACAAACTTTAACTGATTGTTTTGCGACAATAACTCTGCATTCACTTTGCTCACAGAGCGCACCAGCAATACATCGGCATCCGCCACTTGCTCTGGGGCTAACTGCCGGCCGTCGACCAGTGTCACCTCACCTAGATCAGCAAAAAACTGCTGCACATAAGGCATGTTTTCATCAGCGTAAATTTTCATTTCAGGCCCCGCATTGCCAAAAGTGACCGCATTCTAGTCCGCCAGAAATAACAAAGCCACCGTTCGGTGGCGTTGTTTTTCATTCAAAAATGTCTTTCGTCATGCCAAAGCATTAACCTTGGTATTTTTGCATCACTAAGGTGGCATTGGTGCCGCCAAAACCAAAACTGTTCGACATCACGGTGTTTAGCGTGGCATCGGTCGCCTTAGTCACGATGTTCAAACCTTTAGCCGCTTCATCCAACTCACCAATGTTGATTGATGGTGCGATAAAACCGTGCTCCATCATCAACAATGAGTAAATGGCTTCATGCACACCGGCAGCGCCTAATGCATGACCAGTCATTGCTTTGGTGGCACTAATGGCTGGCGATTGGCCGGCGAATACTTGCTGAATGGCGCCGAGCTCTTTCACGTCACCAACTGGCGTACTGGTGCCGTGGGTATTAACGTAATCTATCTTGGCATCAAGGCCATGCATTGCCATTTGCATACAACGCACGGCACCTTCGCCACTTGGCGCAACCATGTCATAACCATCTGACGTTGCACCATAACCAACCACTTCACCGTAGATTTTGGCGCCGCGCGCTAACGCATGTTCTAGTTCTTCAATCACTAAAATACCACCACCGCCACTGATCACAAAACCATCACGGTTGGCATCATAGGTACGCGAAGCAAGCTCTGGCGTTTCGTTATATTTGGTTGACAGTGCACCCATGGCGTCAAATTCCATGGCTAAAGTCCAATGCACTTCTTCACCGCCACCGGCGAAAATAATGTCCTGTTTCCCGAGTTGAATCAGCTCAACCGCGTGACCAATACAGTGGGCGCTGGTGGCGCAGGCAGAACTAATCGAATAATTCACACCTTTAATTTGGAACGGTGTCGCCAGACAAGCTGAACAGGTACTGGCCATGGTTTTTGGCACTGCATAAGGACCGACACGCTTCACGCCTTTTTCGCGCAGAATGTCTGCCGCTTCCACCTGAACTTTGGACGATGCACCACCAGAACCAACCACCAACCCGGTGCGCGGATGCGAAACATGCTCGGCAGTTAAACCGGCATCATCAATCGCCTGTTGCATGGCGATATAAGAAAATGCGGCGGCATCGGCCATAAAACGAAATGCTTTGCGATCAATCAACGTGCTTGGGTCCAATTTGATATTGCCCCAAACTTGGGAGCGTAGTCCCAGATCAGCAAACTCCTGTGAATAGGTAATACCTGAGCGGCCAGCTTTTAACGAGGCTAAAACTTCGGCCTGATTGTTACCGATGCTGGATACAATGCCCAATCCGGTGATTACTGCTCTTTTCATTCTGACTCCTGAGGTCTGGTCAATCATGTCAATTTTAAATGTTAATGAACGCCATTGTACGGACTTTTCTACCGTAACTGGTCCAATTTCAGCGCACAGTTGTACACTATACCCAAAATCATTGAAAGGTGCAGGTAGGCGGCAAGTCAATGAATCCCCATGAGCATAGTTGTCCTATGCGATTGGGGTGAATGAGCGCAGCCAACACCCCTGCAACTTCAAGGATGAAGGGTATATTATCTATCCAAATGACAATCAGGTTAAACTGTGCCGATTTTTTCTGCTAGGGTCACTTTATGCAAGCAATTCAATCTGCAAAAATTCATTACAACGAGCAGGGCACGCCAGTTTCAGACTTGTTTGATGATGTGTATTTTTCCAATGCTAGTGGCCTAGAAGAGACCCAATATGTCTTTTTACAACAAAATGGCTTGCCTGAGCGCTGGTCTGAGCACGCAGCGGAATTCTTTCATATTATCGAAACCGGCTTTGGTACTGGCCTGAACTTTTTATTGGCTTGGCAAAATTTTCGCACTGCTTTAGCACAGCACCCGACGATGCGCTGCCAGCGTTTATATTTCAGTAGTTTTGAAAAATACCCCATCAGCCGTGCCGATTTACAACTTGCGCTGCAACAATGGCCCACACTGGCGCCGCTTGCCGAACAACTGCTGGCGCAATATCCCATCGCTTTGCCGGGTTGCCATCGTTTACAACTCGACCATGGCAGCGTGACACTGGATTTATGGTTGGGCGATGTGCATGACTCGATGCCGCAACTCAGTCCTCTTAATCAAGCAGATGCATGGTTTTTAGATGGCTTTGCCCCCAGTAAAAACCCACAAATGTGGCAACCTGAATTATTTAGCCAAATGGCGCGGTTGAGTAAAATCGGCACCACAGTGGCCACTTTTACCAGTGCCGGATTAGTTCGACGCGGCCTGGCCAAAGTCGGATTTTTGGTTAAAAAAATCAAAGGCCATGGTCGCAAGCGTGAGATGTGTATCGCCGTGTTTTCACCTGCGCCAACGATCTCGCATCAGCACGCTGAAAAAACGCTGGATACCGATAATTCAACGCTGTTAAAAAAAATAGCGATAACGCGCGGCAGCATAGCTTTGGAGAACGCTGTTTGTATTGTGGGCGGTGGTTTGGCGGCTATTTGCCTTGCATTGGCATTACTCAAACGGGGTCGTGCGGTGCGATTGATTTGCAAAGATGCAGCCATTGCCGATGGCGCTTCGCATAACCGCCAAGGTGCGTTGTACCCACAATTGCAAACAAACTTTAGTGATAGCTGCGCTTTTCACGCCCATGCATTTATGTTTGCCAGGCGCTTTTATCAACAAGCGCATCAACAGCAATTCGAATTTCCACATGAATTTTGTGGTGTGCTTACCCTTGCCTGCACTGATCAATTGGCCACCCGACAACAAAAAATAGCGGCGCAAGCGGTATTAAAAGAAGGCCTGTTTCAGGTGTTAGATCAAGATGCAGCAAGTGAAATTGCTGGGGTCGAGTTACCATTTCCGGGCTTATTTTTCGCTGATGGTGGTTGGATAGCGCCACAACGTTTTTGCCAAGCAGCGATTGATTATTTGCTACAACAAGCCGGTTTTGAACTTCAACTTGACTGCGAATTACAAGACGCAACCTTTAATGCCGCCACCCATTTGTGGCAGTTAACGACGAATAAAGGTCTGCTACAAAGCCAGCAACTATGTCTGGCAACGGGCGCAGCATTAACGGATTTGACGATCACCGCAGATTTACCGGTGCATCAGGTGCGCGGTCAGGTCAGTCACGTGCAGTCTGCTGGCATGGCCACTTTAAAAACCGTGGTGTGTCATCAAGGATATCTGACACCAGTGAATAACACTGCGACTGGTGAAGCTGAACATTGCGTTGGCGCAACGTTTGACCGGAGTCGTCAACATGCGATTGAACTTGAAGAAGATAATCTAGAAAATTTGGCCTTAGTAAACCGAGTGCTAAAACAACCAGCCTGGTTTGCCGATGCTAAAGTTGCCTCCGCCAAAGCCGGTGTCAGAGCGACCATTCCCGATCATCTGCCACTGGCCGGTGAACTGGAGAACCATGCGTGGGTATTGGGCGGTCTTGGCGCCAGAGGGCTGCTGTTTGCACCGATACTGGCGGAGCATCTGGCCGCGAGCATCTGCGCCGAGCCATCACCACTGGCGCTAAGCCAGGCAAAATTGATGGCTGCGTTACGCTTTAGAAAAAACTAAGTTCAAGCCGATTTTAATAGTGAATACTGGCAAGTTACAACTTCGCCAGTTGCACTACAGCACGGCGGTTGGTGCCACGACCGCGGCTGGTCTCATTGGGTGCAACATGGCGTTTTTCACCAAAGCCTTCTGTTTTTACCAGCTTTTCGTCCACGCCGGCGCTGACAAAAAATGCTTTTAACGTCGCAGCACGTTTACGCGATAACTCTTCGTTAATCCAGCGCCCGCCGTAACTGTCGGTGTAGGTATCAATGGTGACTGAAGCTAGTGCTTTGTCATGTTTTAAGTATTCAGCAATTTGCGAAAGTCTGGCCTTAGACTCACGGGTTAACTCATCGCTATTTGATTGGTAGTTCAGTACCGTCATCGCGATATCTTCAAAAGTGAAGCGCAGTAACCCAGCCATACATAAATTAAATTGTTGGAAAGGATCGGCAAAATGCACCGGATTTATTGCAGCCGCCACCTGATCAAATGGGCTGTGCCAGTCGGCAAAATAGAAGGTCGGGCTAAATCCCTGCTCCAATTCAGTTAATAATGTCCACGCTTCTTTTTTCGGTAAACCGCCATCAAACTGTTTTAATAGAGCTAAGTCGCTAATTGGTTTTGCTATTTCACCGGCCCGCCATTGTGGTGGCACTGACAAAACCTTTGCCAGTCCGTAATCATCAGGCAGACGGGTCATTTTTAATTCAAACAGCAAGTTAAGTTCTTTGTTAGCATTTGAGCTAAAACGCGCTTCGCCAAAATTGGGGATCGGATGACTGAGTTCGCATTTAAGTGCGGTCGCGGTAGGAACTGTCCAAATGGATTGTTCAATAGTGGCAGCATATTGCCGAATATTGAGCCGCGCCTGGCTAGCTGTTGCCGCGAGCAGTAAACCCAACACTAGGATTTGATTCAATTTCATTGGGCCTCCCGCGTGGCGAGTTGATAAACGCTCACGCTAACAAACTAAATTGGCAGTGTTTTGGCACCGCTACAGAGCGCGAAACCGTCGATGTCGGTATCCGCTGGTCATCGTTCGTGCTGTCACATGACGACCACGACGAAGCGTCTAGGACAGTTTATTGCTATTTATTTTTCCTGCAAAGCCTGTGCCGCGGCGAGACGAATGCGTTTTTTTTTGGCATACTGCCCGCCCGATCAGCCGCCAGGTTCCAACATGACTGAAACGTCTCCCTTACTTTCTCAACGATTCCGTGGTTATTACCCTGTCGTCATCGATGTCGAAACTGCTGGCTTTAACGCCCAAACCGACGCTTTACTAGAAATTGCCGCAACATTGCTGACCATGGACGACTCAGGTCAACTAAAAATAGCCAATACGCTGCACTTTCATATCGAACCTTTTGCAGGCTCGGTGCTCAATCCAAGCTCATTGGCGTTTAATGGTATTGATCCATTTAATCCACTTCGTGGCGCCGTGTCTGAACGTGAAGCACTGACGGAAATTTTTAAAGCCGTGCGCAAAGCGCAAAAAGATGCGGGTTGTCAGCGAGCGGTGATGGTGGCACACAATTCTGCTTTTGATCAGGGTTTTTTAAATGCTGCGGTAGAACGCAATAATATCAAGCGCTCGCCTTTTCATGCCTTTGTTTCTTTTGATACCACAACGCTGGCGGCTTTGGCTTTGGGTCAAACAGTACTCGCCAAAGCCTGTCAAGCGGCCGGAATCGCCTTTGACAACAAAGAAGCACACAGTGCGCTATATGATACCGAGCGCACTGCAGAACTGTTTTGTCATATTGTCAATCGCTGGCAAAACCTAGGTGGCTGGCCACCACCTCTATTTGCCGCTGACGACGAAGCCGCAGCAATCGCGACAGAGAAACAAGACTGATACGACTTTTAGTGTTCTATAGCGGTTGTCGACCCACACGAGGATAAAAAGTGTCAACGTTATTTAGGACGGGTCACTAGAAAATAAAAAAGCAGCCAAGGCTGCTTTTTTATTTTCTAGATCAAAAGCCTGCGATACTTACTCAGCTGCTGCATCTTCTGGTTTTTGGTATTTGGCAGCCGTTTCTTTAATCAGCGGCTGTAATTCACCACGCTGAAACATTTCTAGCATAATGTCACAACCACCGACCAATTCACCGTCGACCCACAATTGTGGAAAAGTTGGCCAGTTGGCAAATTTTGGCAACTCAGCGCGAATATCCGGATTTTGTAGAATATCGATATAAGCGAATTGTTCACCACAAGCGATCAGCGCTTGTGAAGCTTGGGCAGAAAAACCACAGCTTGGAAATTTCGGTGAACCTTTCATAAACAGAATAATTGGATTATCTGAAAGTTGTTGTTTAATTTTGTCGATCGTTTCCATGGGGAGCCTCTGCCTTACAGCACAAAAAGAGTTTGGTGATTTTACCAGAGGATTTGCGGTCAGCTACTTGAGTTTTCAAGATCTGCCCCAAAAATAAATGGCAGCATAAAAACAAACATCAGCTAGCTTTTGAAACCGGCCAAAAGCTCAGGTAAAACTTGAGTATTTTAGTCAGGTTTTGTAGTCTACGCGATGCAGACACCATAAACAACGTCAGTGGAGAATTAGAAATGGCTTTTGAATTACCAGCATTACCGTTCGCAAAAGATGCGTTATTACCACACATCTCTCCAGAAACTCTGGATTACCACCATGGTAAACACCACAACGCTTATGTGGTCAAACTGAATTCCCTGATTGAAGGTACAGCGCATGCTGGCAAATCACTGGAAGACATCATTAAATCTTCAGAAGGACCAGTGTTTAACAACGCTGCACAAATCTGGAACCACACTTTTTACTGGCACTGCCTAGCACCCAATGCCGGTGGCGAACCAACTGGCGCTTTGGCAGAAGCTATTAACGCTAAATGGGGTTCTTTTGCCGCATTCCAAACTGCTTTTAACGACAAAGCCGTCAACAACTTCGGTTCAAGCTGGACGTGGTTAGTGAAAAAAGCTGACGGCACTTTAGATATCGTCAACACCAGCAACGCAGGCACGCCGCTGACTGACAGTTCTGTAACTCCAGTACTGACGGTTGATCTGTGGGAACATGCGTATTACATCGATTTCCGCAATGCTCGTCCAACGTATCTCAATGCGTTCTGGGCGCTGGCGAACTGGAACTTTGCCGCAGAAAACTTTGCAAAATAATTGACTGAATGACAGTCATTGACGATTGAGTACCTTTTAGTTGCCAATCGTACAAACCCGGCCTAGTGCCGGGTTTGTTGTTTTATGCCCCTTTCCTCCGCTTCAACTAAGCTTATTGCACTGCTTCATAAACCAGCGTCAATCGGGCAGCCGTCAACTGCTATTTGTTGGAAATTTCATCTTCTTCGTTTAATTAGCTAGGCGAAGCCAGAATTTACTGACTAACCTTTAGATATAACAACGGTTCAGTCTCATGTTTTTATGACAAGGTTGCGGAGGTGCATATGGGTATTTTTGAGCACTACAAATCACGTTACGAAGCCGCGCGGGAAGAGGAATACAGCATTTCTGAGTTCCTAAGCTTGTGCAAGGGGGACAAAAGCTGCTACGCCAGTGCCGCTGAACGGCTGCTGATGGCGATCGGTGCTCCCGAGTTCATTGATACCGCGCAAGATCCAAAACAAAGCCGCTTGTTCTCCAATCGGGTCATTGCCCGCTACCCAGCTTTTTCTGAGTTTTATGGCATGGAAGACGCTATTGAACAAATTGTGGCGTATCTAAAACACTCGGCACAAGGCCTGGAAGAGCGGAAACAAATTCTCTATTTATTGGGGCCGGTCGGCGGCGGAAAATCTTCGCTGGCTGAAAAACTCAAATCATTAATGCAGCAGGTACCGATTTATTATTTAAAAGGTTCGCCGGTGTATGACAGTCCGCTTTGCCTATTTGATTTAAATGAAGATGGCAATATTTTGGAGCAGGAATACGGCATTCCAAAACGCTACCTAAAAACCATCATGTCGCCATGGGCCAGCAAACGCCTGCATGAATTTAACGGCGATGTCAGTGCCTTTCGGGTTGTGAAAAAATACCCTTCAATTTTGGATCAAATTGCCATCGCCAAAACCGAGCCCGGTGATGAGAACAATCAAGATATTGCATCATTAGTCGGTAAAGTGGATATTCGTCAGCTGGAGCATTTTGCCCAAAACGATCCCGACGCTTACAGCTACTCCGGTGCTTTATGCCGTGCCAACCAAGGCATGATGGAATTTGTCGAGATGTTTAAAGCGCCGATCAAAGTGCTGCATCCACTGCTCACGGCCACGCAGGAAGGTAATTATAACGGCACTGAAGGTCTAGCCGCGCTGCCATTTGAAGGTATTATTCTGGCACATAGTAATGAGTCGGAATGGCAAACCTTTCGCAACAATAAAAACAACGAAGCCTTTTTAGACCGCGTTTATATCGTCAAGGTACCTTATTGTTTACGGGTAT
>JBBKWN010000090.1:0-36170 GCA_037968955.1 Rheinheimera sp.
CCGGTGGCCGGGTCGTGACCGCGCCAACCAACGGTGCGGCTGGTATTATTCCAGCTGTTTTAATGTATTACGATAAATTTGTGCAACCTGTGACCCCCGATATTTACTGCCGCTACCTATTAACTGCCGCAGCAATTGGCATTTTATACAAGAAAAACGCCTCCATTTCTGGGGCTGAAGTTGGGTGCCAGGGAGAAGTTGGTGTGGCGAGTTCGATGGCGGCGGGAGCCTTGTCCGAAATCATTGGTGGTTCGGTTGAACACGTCGAAAATGCCGCGGAAATAGGCATGGAACACAATCTGGGTCTGACTTGTGATCCGGTTGGTGGATTGGTGCAAGTTCCTTGTATCGAACGCAACGCCATGGGCGCCGTCAAGGCTATCAACGCGTCACGCCTAGCCGTTCGCGGCAGCGGCGAGCACAAAGTGTCACTGGATAAAGTCATCAAAACCATGTGGGACACTGGCCGTGATATGCAAAGTAAATATAAAGAGACCTCGCGCGGCGGTCTGGCTGTCAATATTATCGAGTGCTAGGCGCTCATCACAGCTAAAACACCGGGGGCGCAACCAGTTATCGACCCCGGCTGACTCCCCATTTGGCTTGGCGTCAGTGGCAACAATTGTGTTGTTGCCAGACGTCAGCCACCCTAACTGTCCTTGCCGATGTTGCGGACACCGGACTACTTCGGGACTGCTTTAAGACAACGTTAAGGCAAATGGCAACAGTTGACGACCCTCCTCGCGATAAAAATTGTATTTTTTTTGACCGCAACTTTGTGCTAGCTTAATGAGGTTCCATCAGCACGATTGGGACTTTACGATTGAGACTTTGGGCCATCAAAGTCTCACCACAAGGAGCAGGACATGTCGATCAGTAAACAATATCTGAAAACCAAACCAGCATGTAAAGTGACTTTCGTCGTGCCCGCAGAGCAAGCTCAGGCAGCTGATTCAGTGGCAATACTGGGTGAATTTAATAATTGGGAAGCGACGCTGATGAAAAAGCAAAAGAATGGCGATTTTAGCACCACTCTGACGTTAGCAACTGAGCAGCAATTTGAATTCCGTTATTTAATTAATGGAATACAGTGGCACAATGACGATGCAGCCGATGGGTTTGCACCATCGCCATTGTCTTATGATCAAAATTCCGTCCTGCGCCTGTAGCGCAGGACGTATTCAACTAGCGATAGCGCTCTAGCACTAAACAACCAACTGAATAGCCTGCACCAAATGAACATAACACGGCTTTATCGCCAGCGGTTAAGCCTTGTTTATTTTGGTGGAAGGCAATGATAGAACCGGCTGAGGCAGTATTGGCATAGGTATCCAGCACCAGCGGTGCTTCATCAGGCTCAGGTTCACGGCCCAGAATTTTACGCGCCGCAAACACGTTCATATTGATATTCGCCTGATGTAACCACAACCGTTTTAAATCCTCTGGAGCCACCGCCAGCCGTGCCATTTCGGTTAAAATAACATCGGCAACAATCGGCAACAGCTCTTTGAAAACTTTACGTCCTTGCTGTTTAAAAAATGGTGTTTGTGGATCAACTTCTGGGTGGCAGTGATCGGTATAACTGACATCACAGCGAATATTATTAGAAAACTCGGTTTTTAAACTCATACCGAGAATTTTCCAGCTGTTGTCGGCGGTACAAGTGTCGGTCGCTTCGATAATAGTGGCGGTACATACATCACCGAAAATAAAGTGACTGTCGCGACTGGTGTAGTCGACCTGCGGCGATGCAAACTCTGGATTCACCACCAACACTACTTTAGCCATGCCGCCCCGAATGGCATTGGCCGCATTGCTGATGGCAAAAGTAGCAGAAGAGCAAGCCACATTCATATCAAATGCGTAACCTGTAGCACCTAATTGTTGTTGTAATTCAATTGATAACGCCGGATAAGCACGTTGAATGTTGGAAGCGGCGCAAATAATCAAATCAATATCTGCGGCAGTTTTTCCCGCTTGCGCCAGCGCTTCTTTCGCTGCAACAATCGCCATTTCAACCATTTCTGGGATTTGATCTTCAGTTCGTTTGGTAAAGACCGGTTGCATGACATTCGGGTCGAGGATGCCTTCTTTATACAACACGTGACGCGCTTTGATCCCCGACGCTTTTTCGATAAACTCGCAGCTGGAATAATCCATCGCCACAACATCACCGGCCGCAATGGCTGCGGCATTTTCGGCGTTAAATAAATCGACATACTGATTAAAGCTGGCTACCAATTCTTCGTTTGTGACAATTGAAGCTGGAGTGAAAACCCCGGAGCCGCTGATGACAACATCTTTCATAAATAACTCCACCGCGCTATCTTGGTCTTGGACACGACTCTTTGACAGGTCGCTTGTTTTGGCATGTCGTACCAGTATAACCGAAGTCTCGCTGAATTCTCTGCCAAATTTTTAGCCTTGCCATTGATTGTCGCCGACCGAATTTCGGCACAGCGCGACACCATGCAAGTAGCCAAGCAAGTCAACAGCCAGCAGCCTGACTCTTATCAGCATATTGAGGCTGCGGTGCTAATGATGTAGCGGTTGTTTTGGTTTATTGAGCTGGATCACCACCGTGCCTGAACCTTTGTCCTGAATCGCTTGACGGTTGGGGTCCCAAAAAATCTGTAAAAAGCCAAGTAAACCTGTAGCAAAACCGGCACCGTAACCCCCTTGCCGACTAAAAGCTTGCCATAAATCCAGCGGCCCGCCATCAAGTCTGACGATTTTAATCTGGCAGATTTTTTTGCCGATGGTCTGACCGTTTGTCCAACCGACAAATACGGTGAAGTAAAACACAGCCCAGCCAAAGCCAATGCCTAAATCTTGCAATACCCCCTTTACCCACTCCATGATACTTTTAGTTTTCGGATCAGGCATGTACCAAGCATCGGCAACTGGCAATTGTAACTTCACCTCACTGACGGCTGCGACCTGCGCGTCAGACATTGGATAGTTTTTCAAGATCTCCTGTTGTATTTCACCGCGCCGTTGTTCGCTCAACAGTGTATTGTCCAATAGACCTTGAATAATTGTGGTGGCGGTGATCTGGCTTACTTGGCTTTTTTGCAGCATCCGACGCACTGATTTGAGCTCTTTTGCCACACATCCTTCATGGCAACTTTGCTTCGATAGCGTCAACGCGGCCAAACCAATTTGGGCGGTAGCGGTCACATCAAGCTCGTTAGTTTCATAGGCCGATTCAGACACTTCATACAATAATTCAGGTGCATATTCGGCAGAGCCGGCAGCCATCACACCAACCAGCAGAAGCAACAACACTTGGCCGTATTTCTGTAACTTGAGTCGTAACCACATCAAATAGGCCAATATCGGCACCGTCACTAGCAAGCTGGCATTGGCGAGGCCAGCAATAAGCAAACCGTCGATGGTTATAGCCAGAGCTCGGCGCAATGGACTTGCCAGCGGCACCCCCAATAACTCAGCATCTACATGAAAAGCATAAGGAGTGACAATAGCCCTCGATTCTTTTGCCGTCAGCGTTGCTTTGGCTAGTGTTGACTCAGGCGTATCCATTTTAATCGGCTGCACGTTGGTGTTCCTTGAAAACAAAGCGGCGACAATGGTAAAAACAACAGTCTTGTGGCAATGATGTTGCAACGTCTAGCAACTAACCGATGGTTCAGGTCGACATCGGTATTCGCAACAAGCGGTGTTGGTCTGCCCGCAATTGAAAGAATGCTTTGGTTATCTTACTGAGATTTACCCGCAACTGTAAACCGTTTGCGGGTCGATGTTAATGATACTTTTCAATTTATAACCAATTACTTATGTTGAAGTGTACGTATCGCTTGCGACAAACCGTCAAGCGATAAGTCGTACATGCGTTGTGCCATCAACTGTTGAATCAACCCAATCGACGCATAATGCCCCCACCACGCCAGCGGTTGCGGGTTGAGCCAAACCGCTTTGCCAAAATGACGTAATAACCGCTGCAACCAAACTTCGCCTGCTTGCGCATTAAAATGCTCTACGCTGCCACCTGGGTAGCTAATTTCATACGGTCCCATAGTCGCATCGCCAACAAATATAAGTTTGTAATCAGCACTATAGGTATTAATCAAGGTATCAACAGCCAACATATCTTGTGGCCTGCGTTTTGCACTTCTCCAGACGTGTTCGTACACACAATTATGAAAATAGAAAAACTCTAGTTGCTTAAATTCACCATGGGCGGCACTAAATAACTGCTGGACTTGCGCAATATGGTCATCCATTGATCCACCAATATCAAACAACATCAAAACCTTAACCGCATTGTGACGCTCTGCTTGAAATTTCAAATCAAGCCAACCGGCCTGCTTAGACGTGGCGGCGATGGTACTGGCTAAATCTAATTCTTGCTGGGCGCCCGTCCGAGCAAAACGGCGAAGTTGGCGTAGCGCCAGTTTGATACTTCGGTTGTTCAGTTCCGCTTTACTGTCTAACTCTTTGAATTCCCTTTTGTCCCATACTTTTACGGCTTTACGCTGGCCACTGCCTTGTTGCCCGATACGAATACCTTCCGGATGAAATCCATAAGCACCAAAAGGTGAACTCCCGCCGGTGCCAATCCACTTGTTGCCACCGGCATGCCGCTCTTGTTGTTGTTGCAGCCGCTCGTTAAAGGCTTGCAAGAGTTGCTCCAGTCCACCGAGGCTTTGCAGTGCCGCTTTGTCTTCGTCCGACAATTGTCGGATAAGATGCGGCAACAGCCATTCTTGCGGAATAGCAGTGGCCAAATCAACTTCAGTAACCCCTTGAAAATATTCTGAGCAAGCGCGGTCAAATTTATCAAAATGCACTTCGTCTTTGACCAAACACAATCGTGCCAGTTGATAAAATTGCTCAGCATCGGCAAACACCAACTGCTGCTGCAACGCTTTGAGGAGATCCAGCCATTCAGTAATACTTGCCGGCACGCCATAACGTCGAACCGTTAAGAAAAAATCAATCAACATCAGTTTATCGTCCCTGACGTTTTGCCATAAACAATAACTTTTCGACCAAGGCCACATCCTGCTCGTTTTTTAACAAGGCACCATACAACGGCATCAAACCCCCTTGTTGTTTACTCACCGCTAGCACTTCAGGTGAGATTTGTTCTGCCAGCAGCAACTTCAACCAATCAATGAGTTCGGACGTCGATGGTTTTTTCTTCAGTTGTGACATTTCACGCAAACCGAAAAACAGTTCCAACGCTTCGCTCAGCAAATCACGGCGCAGATTTGGCAAATGCACATCGACAATTTGCGCTAAAGCGGCTTGGTCTGGGAATCGAATGTAATGAAAAAAACAGCGGCGTAAAAAAGCATCTGGCAGTTCTTTTTCGTTATTCGACGTGATGATCACAATCGGTCGTTGCTGTGCTCGAATCGTTTGACCGGTTTCGTACACGTCAAAAGCCATTTGATCCAGTTCATGCAATAAATCATTCGGAAATTCAATATCAGCTTTGTCGATTTCGTCAATCAGCAAAATGGGCCTGCTACTAGCAGTAAAGGCTTGCCACAACTTGCCCGGTTTTATGTAATTGGCAATATCATGCACTTTGCTGTCACCAAGTTGACTATCACGTAGCCTCGACACTGCATCATATTCATACAGCCCTTGCTGCGCTTTAGTCGTTGATTTGATATGCCATTGGATCAAATCACATTGCAAAGTTCTGGCAAGCTGGAGCGCTAACTGGGTTTTACCAGTTCCAGGTTCACCTTTGATTAATAAAGGTTTCTCTAACGCGATGGCCGCGTTGACCGCCAGGGCCAGTTCGGCACTGACAATATATTGATCATTACTTTGAAAACTCATTGGACATCCTACTGAACCACTTCTGATCACTAAAAGACGGCATAACTTATACCAAAACGCTACTTTCGTTTTTAGACACACAGGTTATGCTAAAACCACACCTAAATATGCTGGAGCTTAGCATGGCTAAAATTTATGAAGACAATTCATTGTCAATCGGTAACACCCCGCTGGTCAAACTAAAACGCGTGACGACCGGCAATGTCTTTGCGAAAATCGAAGCGCGTAACCCCAGTTTTAGCGTGAAATGCCGTTTAGGTGCCGCACTGATTTGGGACGCCGAGAAAAAAGGTTTGCTTGGTCCTGGCAAAGAGCTGATTGAGCCGACTTCTGGCAATACCGGTATCGCTTTGGCTTTTGTCGCAGCCAGCCGTGGTTACCCGTTAACGCTGACGATGCCAGCAACCATGAGTCTAGAGCGTCGTAAGTTATTAAAGGCACTGGGTGCCAATCTTGTGCTGACTGAAGGCGCTAAAGGCATGAAAGGCGCGATTGAAAAAGCCAAAGAAATTCAAGCATCTGATCCGGACAAATATCTGTTATTACAGCAATTTGAAAACCCGGCCAACCCACAAATTCATTTTGATACCACCGGCCCGGAAATTTGGAATGATACGGACGGTCAGGTTGATGTCTTTGTTGCCGGGGTTGGCACCGGCGGCACTATTACCGGTGTGAGTCGTTATATTAAACTCGAGAAAAAACACCCATTGATTAGCGTGGCGGTCGAACCTGCCGATTCACCGGTGATCAGCCAAAAGATGGCGGGTGAAGAATTAAAACCAGGCCCCCATAAAATTCAGGGCATTGGTGCCGGATTTATTCCTGGCAACCTGGATTTAGAACTGATTGACCGCGTTGAAACCGTGACCAACGATGAAGCTATCGCCATGGCGCACCGTTTGATGAAAGAAGAAGGCATTTTAGGGGGTATTTCTTCCGGCGCAGCGGTTGTGGTTGCAAAACGTTTAGCAGAATTGCCTGAATTCGCCGGAAAAAATATCGTGGTGATCTTACCTTCAGCGGCAGAGCGCTATCTATCAAGCGCTTTGTTTGCAGACGTCTTTACCGAGCAAGAACTATCGCTGTAAAACAACACGCGTTTGCCGCAAAGGCCACTTCGGTGGCCTTTTGCTTTACAGAAAACGAAAAAAGCAGCACACTTCAGCAAAATTATTGATTGCTTTGAGGCTTTGTTATGCGTGTTTTTGTTCTGTTTTTTAGTTTATTACTGCTCAATGCCTGCGGCGAGTCGTCAGCGCCACAAACAGGCCAAACAACCAGCGCCGAAGTACCACATCAAATTGCGGTTAAATTTTTTGAAGCCTTGCTCGTGACCAACGATATCAAAACCGCCCGTAAATACGCCGTGCCTTCGCTCGGGCGAGTGCTCGACAGTTTTTCATCCGGTAAAGCGGCGAGTCGAACCTTGCTCAATATGAAATTTGATGAAGTTATCATTACCGTTGAAGATACTGACAAAAGCGTGCGCGAATTTTATACCGACAAAGCCGACGTCATGCTGATTTTCACCGGCACTTACGATGGCGGTAAAAGAGTTGATATGCGGATGGTAAAAATGGTGATCGAAAAAGGCAAATGGCTGATTTCTGAAATAAAAACTGACCCATTTGCACGCACTGGCGTGTAATAGCGCACTCTTTGGCGGCATTATTCACCGGCATTTTTTGCAGCTGCCGAGCAGCAGCTGCGATGACTCACATCAGGCAGCTGCCAGCTGATTAGGCTTTAGTGCGCAGGAAAAACCGCTGTAGTGCTTGCTGGCACGCCTCGGTTTGCAACAAATGTTCAAATACCGCCAGCTCCTCATGCAGTACTTGTTGCACCAATGGCTGTTGTGGTTGGCGTAATAATTTCTTCGATTGCATCACCGCCTCCACTGGCAATGCAGCCAACTTGGCAGCTTTTTCTGCCACGTAGGCAAATAACTGATCGTTGGTCACCACTTCGTTTACCAGACCAAAACGTTCCGCTTCAACCGAATTAAATGCTTCACCCAACAATAGATATTGGGCAGCCTTCTGATAACCCAGCAACTTTGGCAATAGCAGACTAGAGGCGGCTTCTGGGCATAATCCTAATGCAGTAAATGGCAACTGAAAACGACAATCGGGTGCGGCGTACACTAAATCACAGTGCAGCAAAGCCGTGGTACCAATACCAATCGCCAGTCCTGCGACCGCTGCAATGACTGGTTTGGTACATTGACTTAACTGATGCAAAAACATCACCGTCGGATGCTCCGCGTTTAGAGCGCCAGCGGCGACAAAGTCAGCTAAATCATTGCCTGAGCAAAAACAATCTTGCTGTCCGCGCAATACCACCACATGCACATTAGCGTCTTGTTCGGCTTCCTGGAATGCTTGGGTTAACGCCAAGTACATGGCGCTTGATAAAGCGTTCTTTTTCTCAGGTCTTGCAAGTGTCAGTGTCAGCACTTGCCCCTGTTGTTCAATTAAAATGCTCAATGTAAACCTTCCTTTCGCCAAGTATGCAATTAAAGCCCGAGCGCTTGACCTTCTCGACGTGGATCGGCGCCACCTTGCCAGCCATTGCTCGATTTTTTAATCAGATGCAATCCACTATTAAGTTCCACCAGTTTCGGCTGGTAACCCAGCTCTTGCATTTTTGGTAACAAAGCTTCTAAAGCGGTGCCCTGCTCTAGTGCGAGAAAATCATTACGATGCGTCACCTTGGGCAAATCGGCAGCTTGTTGTGGATCAAGTTTCCAGTCAATCATCGCCACCAACGCCTGCGCGACATAGTCGATAATACGACTACCGCCCGGCGATCCGGCCAGCATCATCAATTCACCTTGCTGATTAAACACCATCATCGGCGCCATTGATGAACGCGGACGTTTATGTGCTTCAACCCGATTCGCCACCCATAAGTTGTCAACGCTGGCCTCCAACGAAAAATCAGTTAACTGATTATTCAGTAAATAACCGTTCACAAACAAACCAGAGCCAAAAGCATTTTCGATGCTGGTGGTGATGCTTACGGCATTGCCTTTTGCATCCACAATTGAAAAATGACTGGTATTTTCAAACTCGATGGCGGCAGAGCTGCCAAGCGCAACAGCACCTTCAGGTTCGCCTGACAGGACAAGCTTTGCATCCTGCTGGCCAATCAGGGCGCCTCGTTTTTGCAAATAATCCTTCGCCAATAAGCCTGCAACCGGCACTTCGGCAAATGCTGGATCTGCCAAGAATCGTTCACGGTCCGCGAATGCCAACCGGCTGGCCTGTGCAAACAAGTGCAGAGCCTTGGCTGAATTGACCGGCATCGCGGCAATATCATACTGCTCAAGCATGCCCAAAATTTGTAGCACCGCCAGACTGCCTGAGCTGGGTGGCGCCATCCCGCAGACATTCACGGTGCGGTAACGCTGGCAAATCGGTGCGCGCTCAATGGCGCGGTAATCTGCTAAATCGGCGCTCGTTAATTGGCCCGGGTTCACATCAGCCAGATTAACCGCCGCAATAAGTGCCTGAGCGTTATCGCCAGCATAAAATGCGATAGGGCCTTCGCTGGCAATTTTTTTCAAGAGTGCGGCATATGCCGGGTTTTTTAACACTTGGCCGGCTTGCAGCGGCTTGCCTTGTGGATAGAAGTAACTGCTCGCAGCAGCAAATTTCGATTGACCACCTTTGTGATAGATTTGTAGCAACGATGCGAGCCTTGGCGAGACCGCAAAACCTTGTTCGGCTGTTGCAATCGCCGGTGCAAATAATTGTGCCCAAGGTAATTTACCCCAGCGTTGATGCGCGTCGGCAAGCGCACGGATCACACCCGGGCTACCGACCGATTTGCCGCCGACATACGCCGAACGCCAATCCAGCGTTTTACCATTGACTTTAAACCAGTCTGGATGGGCTGCACCAGGTGCGGTTTCTCGACCGTCAATGGTTTGTAATTTCTTTTGTCCTTGGTCGAAGTGCAGCATAAACAACCCACCCCCGATACCAGAACTTTGCGGTTCAACCAAACCGAGCATCAGCTGTACAGCAATAGCGGCATCGGTGGCGCTGCCACCTGCTGCCAGAATTTTTTGTCCAGCCTGACTGGCCAACGGATTTGCACTAACCACCATGGCATTGCCGCTATCAACGCGAGTCTTTTGTGATACTCCCGTGGCGGCTTCAGGATCAGCGGCTTGAGTGTTGGGTGTTGCCGATAACACGGATGAAGAAAAAACGAAGGCAAAACAATAACTCAGGTTTAACAACGGCACTAAAAACTTCATCTTTGTTCCAATCTTTTCGCACAAGACCTCAACCTTAACTTATCTGTCGCAAACAGATCAATGCTGACCAAAAATAAGTTAAGATAATGCAGATACAGAAACATTTTGTTGCTATTCATTTTGCAATCGATCACCAAAAGAGATCCAACTATTGATGCATGACCGTCTCTCAAAGTTACCTGTGGCTGGCTTATCTTTAGCACTGTTATTAATTATCTTGCACCTGTTGCGACTTGAATTAACCCCTATTCTTGAGTTTGATCGCAGCGCTATCTATCAGGGGCAGTGGTGGCGCATTGTGACCGGCCATTTTATGCATACCAACAGCTGGCACTTGGTGATGAACCTTGGTGGTTTGGTATTAATTCTGCTGCTGCATGGTTCTTACTACCGCCCACTGCAACTCTGGTTGAATTTACTACTAGGTTGCCTGCTGATTGGTTTGGCCCTGTTATTCTGGAGCCCACAAATTACCTTATATGTCGGCTTATCAGGTTGGTTACATGCATTATTAGTGTGTGGCTGTTGTATTGATATTCAACGACATTGGAGCAGCGGTTGGTTAATTCTCGCGGCCGTGTTTGGCAAAGTCATTTGGGAGCAATGGCAAGGCGCTAGTCAAGATATTGTCACATTGATTGATGCCGAAGTGGCTACTGATGCGCATATGTACGGTGCAGCTATTGGCCTACTCCTGTACGCAGCGATGTTGTTTGCCCGTCGTTTCGCCCAAGCCAATGAGCAAACAGCGGTCAGTTAACCGTCCAAGGCGAACACTTTGAATGTGGTTAAATTGCTGCAAATGGCTTCGCCGACGCCGCGACAAAAAAACCTTCGTTTAACAAAGCGGGAATAAGCCCCTTACTTTCGCCTTAGTAGGTCATGTCTGTTCGGCGTCAACGATCACTAAAAAGGTGTCGTCGCAGTGAAGGTCAATGGCTGAGTTGTCGTCGGATGACAAAACTCTATACTCACCGCATGCAAACACAGCCGTGAACTTCGCGCGCGATTGGCCGCGTCGCCATATAGCGTGTCGCCAATAATGGGCTTTCCAAGACTCAATAAATGAACCCGTAGCTGATGCGAACGCCCGGTCACTGGGCTTAACAGCAGGCGGCTTAAATTGGTTTCATTGTCGTAATTGAGCAACTGATAATGCGTCAGTGACGGTTTACCTAGTGCATGACAAATCTTATACAACGGGCGATGGTCTGGATCGGCGGCGATTGGTAGCTCAATACTACCGTTTGGTGTAGCAAGTTCTCCTTCGACCAAGGCTTGATATTGCTTGTGTACCGTGCGCGCTTGAAACTGTTTACTGATGTGTGACAGCGCACTTTTAGTCAGTGGCAGGATCACCAGCCCCGACGTATCGTAGTCCAGTCGGTGAACCACAGTTGCCGTTGGAAACTGCTGTTGCACTCGGCTTACCAGACAGTCAAAATTGGCTGGGTGACGACCGGGAACCGTTAACAGCATGGCCGGTTTGTTGACGACCAGCAACTGGTCGTCCTGATAGACTAATTGCCACGGCTCGGTGGTCGGTGTCAAAATTTTTAGTGAATCAATAGGTTCAGTCACAACGATGGCCAATAAAAAAGATGCTACAAAGCTCAGCGCTAACTAAAACTCAGCGCCACAAAGCGTTATTATGCCAGAGCAGCATGGCGAAGCCTACTTCGCTGCAACACACGGATGCAATACACTGATGTAGCACACTGATGTAGCACAAGAGTGCAACACAACGTCTGCAAGGCCGAAGAACAGACACATATCTTGTCGCGAAAAGGCGCCATGTCCGCGCTAAACGACCGATGGCTTGCCAAGCTGCCAATAGCCAAACGTTTCAAAAAAAATAAGCTGGTGTAACAAATGAATGCAAACAATTGATGAGTAACGAAACTTTCACCTATCAGCCGCCGCAAACTACGCTTGAGATTTGTTATCAGGACAAAGACTTGCTGGTGGTTAATAAACCCAGTGGTTTATTAACCAATCCTGGCCGCGGCGAACATCTTGCTGATTGTTTACTCAGCCGGGTGCAAAAGTTATTTCCAAGCGCATTGCTGGTGCATCGGTTAGATTTATCTACTTCAGGCTTGGTGGTGTTCGCGCTGCGACGCAAAGCCGAGGTCAGTTTAAAACAGCAGTTTGCCGAACGTGTGGTAAAAAAAACCTATCTGGCCAGAGTCTGGCAACATCCAGCGCAAATAAAGGCCGAAATTAACCTGCCGTTGATTGCGGATCTAACCGCCCCCCCTCGCAACAAAGTTTGTTTGACGCAGGGTAAGGCGGCACACACGGCCTATCAGTGGTTGCCGGATAATTCTGAACATGCGCTATTGGCGCTTTTCCCAAGCACCGGACGTGCGCATCAGTTACGCGTGCACTTACAAAGTATTGGGCATCCAATTCTCGGCGACGCTTTATATGCACATGCGCAAGCACTGGCAGCAGCACCCCGTTTATTATTACATGCCACAGTGTTGGAATTAAACCAGCCCTATTCTGCGAAACGTTTGCGATTTATCGCGCCACCTGACGCCGAAAAATTTGGCATAGCGGATGCACCGAGCGCCGACTACTTGCAGTTATTCACAGCGCTGGCCTGATTTTGGCACTGACCATGCCACTGCACATAGTGCTTAACACGGTGCTTAACACGGCGTTTAATACGGCGTTTAACATGGTACTAAACACAGCACCATAGGATGTACTAAGTGATGTATGTACGAACGCAGCAATAACTCCATCAGCAGCAGCGGCCAAAAAAAAGTCCACCCTTAATAGGATGGACTTCGAGACATGCTTAACATCGGTCTGGGCAGCGCCCGCTGAGCCTCGCCGACTTACAATTCGCGTTCAAACAATTTATAAATACGCCGATATTCGTCCAACCAACTACTCGGCTGGCGAAACCCATGTGGCTCAACCGGAAAGATCGCCGTTTCAAAGTTGTTTTTTTCCTGCTCAATTAACCGCTGTACCACTCGAACTGTGTCTTGGAAAAACACATTATCATCGACCATTGGCGCATTGATCAGCAGCTGATTTTTTAATCCTGCAGTGAAGTAAATAGGTGAACTGCGTTCATACGCGATAGGATCAACGTCCGGTGTATTTAAAATATTCGAGGTATACGGCTGATTATAATAAGCCCAGTCACCGACCGGTCGTAACGCTGCCCCCGCTTTAAATAAGTCTGGTTGGGTAAACATCGCCATAAAAGTCATAAAACCACCGTAAGAGCCACCGTAAGTCCCTACCCGCGCCACATCAACGTTGGCGTTGTCGACTAACCATTTGACTCCATCCATCAAGTCTTCGGTTTCCGGCGTGCCCATTTGGCGGTAAATGGCGGTACGCCAATCACGACCATAGCCTTTGGATGCCCGGTAATCCATATCCAGCACCACATACCCTTGCTGGGTTAGAATTTGATGGAAAAAAAACTCACGGAAGTAATTCGACCAACCCAAGTCGCTATTTTGTAAATAACCTGCACCATGGTTAAAAATGACCGCGCGGCGTTTTTCACCTTGCTGATAATCCTTTGGCAGATAAAGTTTTGCAAATACCGGTTGCTTACCGTGACTTGATGGCACCGCAACAACTTTTGGCGCCTGTAACGCCATCGCAGTGAACTCGTTCGATACCGTGTAAGTTAAACGTTTTAACGGGCTACTCGGTTGATTCGCCATCACGTAGAGCTCTTCAGGTAACACCGACGTAGAATAGCGCACCAGCAACTGACTTTCATCCGGGGCCAAATTGAAGCTTAAATTACCGGTTAGTGCGGTGAGCTGCGTTACTTTTTCTGAATTTAATTCAAGCTTAAACACGTTATAAATACCAGGATGAGTGGGATTCGCCCGATAATAAATTGCGCTGCCGGCTCGGTTTAACTTGGGTTGACTGACTTCAAACGTGCCACTGGTTAGTTTTTTTGCTTTGCCCGCTAACGGCTTGGCATACAAATGTGAATAACCACTTTCTTCGGATAAAAAGTACAGGCTGGTTGCTTGGTTGAACCAACCAAAATTATTAAAATCGTAATTGATCCACGCATCATCGTGTAATCGGTGCTGATTGACGAGCTTGTTTGCGGCAAAATCAACCGTTGCTAACCAGCGGTCTTTGTTATCCCAAGCTTTGAGCATCACCGCTACTTGGCTACCCGACTCATCCCAGCGAATTGCTGATTGATCCCAACTCCAGTCATTTAACAAGGCAATGGCACGAGCGGCGGGTTTGGATTGATACGTTTTACCTTGCTGCTTCGCATTTTCGGTTTTTACCGACGCCAGCACATCTTCATCAAAACCAGGTAAACTTTCATAACTCAGCGAAAATTGCTTGTGAGCGGCAACATCGAGCAGCATCAGCTGATGTGGTTGCGGCTTTTGGTCATGGACGCGGCTACGAACCGGTTGCGCAGCGATATCACCGGTCGCGGTAATATAATTGGGCATAATGTCTTTGTCGTTTCGCTCTCTCTTCCCGCCGAGTGCGACTAAAATTTTATCGCCTTTTGGCGACAAACTGGCACTGACGATGACCTGATCTTTCCCTAGATAAAATGGGAGAGGCGCCAGCGCATCACTTTGTTGCTGTAATTTTTGCTGCTGCTTAAAAGTATCACTGGCGTTTTTATGCTCCAGGGCGATAAATTCAATCAACTTGTGCTGCTCACGCGCCAGATAGCTATCGGCAATCGTCGGGGCTTTCGGGGCATCTTCAGTTTTTAAGCTAGCTAGCAACGATAACTCACCGCTACTTAAGTTAATCCGGTAAAAGTCCCAACCCTGCCGCCAAGTCAGCTGACCATCGTTGAGAAACATGACGTCGCTTTGTTGAGAACGATTTCGTGTGAGCTGGCTGATTTTGCCGGAGGATACTTCTTTTACAAAAACCTGACCTTCAAACACCCAAGCTACAAACTGACCGTCTTTGGAAAAACGTTGATCAGCAGCGCCGATATCATCAAGCTGTTTTAAAGCAATTGGCTTCCCATTGCCCGTTGCCGACAACGGTCGGGCAAACCAATCACGCAGTTCAGAACCCGCTTGTTTTCGTGAATAATAAATGCTCTGACTATCGGCAGCCCAATATGCTGCTTCAGGTTGACGGCCCAACCAATCAGGATGCGCCATCGCTTGTTCCATCGTCATTAATTTGCTGCCGGTGGTGGCGTCAATTTGCACAGGCGTGAGCTGATAACTTTGTGACTCTTTTGCCACGGTCGAATAACTGGTGGCGCTCAGCAACAAAGCACTAAGCGTAATAACCAGCAAGGGTTTTGAAAATTGCGTCATCTGAATTTTTCTGTTGATCAGGACAAGGGAGCTCAGTTATACAAAGGTCTGCTTTGAAATTCAACCATCTGCGCCTGTCAGCTGTGTCGACAGGTTAAAAAGCAAAGTTTTAGATTTTTTGGTACGGGCAGTTTGCCTCACGATAAAAGCACGTTATACCGTGGCTGAAAAAAACCGCAAACTTAACCCGCAAAGTAACTACTTTGGCGCTGTTCGGATGCGGTTTGTAAGATGCTAGGCTATTGATGTCATACATTCACTATGAATAAGCATGGCCATCGTCAGATGAAACAACAGCCCTGTTAGTTACAACACATATAGTTACAACACATAACTCTCGTAACATCATGACGTGAGGCTAAGCCGCCAGTTCGTTCGTTAAATTGTCAATCTGTACTTTGGCAGCAGTTAATGCCGCTTGCGCAGAGTCAGTTCCCATACTTAAACCTTCGGCATAAATAAAATGCAGGCTTTTTAGGCCAATAAAGTTAAAAAATGCCTTTAAGAACGGCGTTTGACTATCTTGCGGTAAATCTTTGTAAATACCACCGCGGGTTGCAAAAAACACCACAGGCTTATCAGCAAGTAAACCAACCGGACCTGTTTCAGTATATTTAAAGGTGATGCCGGCGCGGGCGATCCGGTCAAACCAGGCTTTTAATTGGCTTGGTACGCCAAAATTGTACATGGGCACGCCAATTAAAATGACATCAGCGGCTTGCACCTGGGCAATGCTCAAATCAGATAGCGCCGCTAATTCAGCCTGCTCGGCGCTACGACTTTCTTGAGGCGTCATCCAAGCGGCTAGCTCACTCATGGCCAAATGTGGCAATTGTTGTTGATTTAAATCGACTCGCGTAACCGTCGCTTGCGATGTTATGGCTTGTACAAAATTTTCAATCAGTTGGTTAGATTGGCCTTGCTCACCGCTGATAGAGCTATTTACGATCAAAATATTTTTCATAGTGACGATTCCTTTGATTAATTTCACGCACTATAAATTCTATTTATAAGAACGTATATTGCACAAAAACACATATATCGTTCGATTTATTTCAATCACAATCAAATAGATCCATTTTAAAAGTAGCCGCGTATAAGTCATCAACGTACTTAGAACCAGTGTGCTGTCAGTAAAAACAGCTAGGGATAAGATAAAATGTTGGATAGATATGGTTTAACAGGTCATCATGCGGTTGAAATTCCTCGTCAAGGTAGCTCGATGATCGCTCAGCCAGACCCCACCGACAACGTCCGCAAAGGACAATGGGAAGATGCATTGCATGTTATCGCCGTGCATCGAGATAAACAGATGTATGCCGAATTATTTAAATATTTTGCGCCAAGACTTCGTGCTTTTGGCATCAAGATGTTTGGTAATGAGCAGCAAGCCATGGAAATGGTGCAGGACGCGATGTTAAATGTGTGGCAAAAAGCCGCGCTGTTTGACGCAAGCCGTGGCTGCGCGTCGACATGGATTTTCACCATTGCCCGCAACGTACGCTTTGACATGCTACGGAAAAAACAAAGCCGTAAAGATGATATCAGTGCTGATGATTTATGGAGTGATGGCGACTATCCAGAGCAGGAAGGGAGCCACAGCCAACAGTGGGACTTATATCTCATTGCTGAAAAAATCGCCCCCCATTTTCACGCTTTGCCACCAGCCCAGCGGCTGGTGATGGAGAAAGTTTATCTTGACGAGCTATCTCACCAAGAAGTGTCTGATCAGCTGAGTATCCCGCTGGGTACAGTGAAATCACGGATCCGGTTGGCATTAGACAGATTAAGAGAGGCAATCGATGGCCCACGCAGTTAAATTTCATCCCAGCTTAAGCTTGCTGGAACAATATACCGAAGGCACTTTGGCTGCTGAAGTTGGACTGGTCGTCGCGGCGCACCTAGATTTTTGTCCACACTGCCAGCAACTAAGACATGATATTGAAGCTGACGTTGGCGGTCAGTTAGCTCAGCAGCATGCTGCACATACCGATGGTATGGAATGGCAACAAATGCTGCAGCAGATACTTTCTCCAGCAGCTGAGACGTCAATTGCTAAGCCAAGTGATACTGCTGGTGCTGACAAGTCTGCACCTCGCTACGTCGAGCTTGGAACACAGAAAATTGAAATTCCACGCACGTTGCAGCGTCTGGCGGCCAAGCGGAAAAAATGGTTACAAATAGGTGGCATCGCGACCGCTAAACTGCCCTCAAACGATGACAATCATTTATCGTTGTTGTTGATCCAGCCCAATACTGAGGTGCCATTACACACCCACAAGGGCCTGGAAATTACTTTGGTTTTGGCAGGTGAAATGGTTGATGAAATGGGCAAGTATGCCGCAGGTGACTTAATTATTAATACACCCGATCATACTCATACCCCGAAAAATGTCAGTGATGAGCCTTGTTTGTGTTTGTCCGTGTTGACGGCACCGCTTGAATTTAAGCAAGGTTTAACTCGCTTATTTAATCCGTTACAACGGTTCTTTTATTAGATATTTGAATACGTATAAAAAACCGCGCAATGGCGCGGTTTTTTATGGCCTACTGTGAAAAACTCTTGCGACCTCTTCCAAATAGAACGCTTTGGGCACAATTTTATCCATTTAGCCTTACGACGTAGCCAGCACTAACTCGCGCTAGCTTAGCATCGCCACACCACCTTTGAGGTTATATACTTCGTCAAATCCGGCACGGTTGAGTACCTTCGCTGCAACTAGACTGCGATTGCCTGAGCGGCAGACTAATAGCAACGGTTGATTTGGCGTTAACGTTTTGCTGATCAACGCATCACAAAGTCGCGACAATGGCCAATGCTGGATATTCACACCCAAAGGTAAGAACTGGTCAAGTTGACCGGCACTCTGCTCGTACGGCTCTCTCACATCAACCACCAGCGTCTGCGGGTGTGCGGCCAGAAATTGTTGCACTTTTGATGGCTCAACCACTGCTTTGGCGTCTGACCAACTCACTTCCACCACGCCACATTGATAGTTATTTGCTTGGCAAAGTTGTTCACTCTGTGCATGCAAAGTAGCTGTCCACGCGGCTGACCATTGCTGTGCCTGCACCACCTCGGTAAGCAACGGTTGTTCGGCTTGGGCGAGTCGCCAAGTGGTAAAAAAACGCTGCGCATAATCATGGCTCGACAGGAGCAAGGCATCGGCACCGACTTTGGCGACCAAATTGCGCACACTGCTTGCAAATTCCGCCGGGGCTGAGTCTTCCAGATCTAACCGGCCAATGCCGCCTGGTAACAACAAATCTCCGACAAACGCCGCCACCAGCTGTTGATGTTGCTGCAACAGATAACTGCGGCTGTCGTTACTGTGACCGGGGGTTGGCAATAACGTGATTGAATATTGCCCGCAACTAATCTCGTCGCGACCGGCAGGCCAGCCCAGAAGATCAACTTGTTGCGGCCCCGCCAATGGCAATAACGCAGCTAAATCATCGCGCGCAGAGCTGCGATCTTGATGCATGTGGGTATCAAGCACTGCCACCAGTTGCAAACCTTGACCTTGCACCATATTTGCCAAACGATTGGCAAGTGCAGCCACCGGGTCGATAATCACCGCCTGATGACTGTCGGCACAGACCAATAAATAGCTGCATAAATCTTCGTGTTTTAATTGGGTTAAACCGCTAATCGCCAAATCGGCCAACGGTTGTGCATCCGATAACACCAAACAGCATTGTTGAACGATGGCAGTTAACCGCCCAATCGCTTTGCAAGCTTGCTGACACTCAGCTTCGGTCATTGCTGGGCCAAATGACAACCGGATCGCACCTTGACTGCGCCATGTCGGAAGCCCCATCGCATCGAGGACAAAACTGGTCGGAATTTTTGAACTACAGGCCGAGCCAGAACTAATGCGAATACCGGCGGCGTCAAATAAATCCATAATATCTTTGCTATAAAACCCTGGTACCGAAAAATTGAGGGTGGTCGGCACAATGTCGGGTTCGTTGCTATTTAACACCATCGCTGGAAACACCTGGCGCAATGCGCCTAGCAAGGCGGCGCGATGTTGCCACAATGTCGCTTCCGATTGGAATACTGAACCCGTGATCTTGCCAAGCTCGGTGAAAATGGCATGTAATGCCGCAATGCCTGGTAAATTTTCGGTGCCTGAGCGCAAGCCACTTTCCTGACCTCCACCGGCAATCAGCGGTTGGTACGGTGCACCTTTTCGGACATACAAAAACCCAATCCCTTTGGGTGCGTATAATTTATGGCCACTAAATGGCGCGTAATCAATGCTGGTATTGGCAATATCCAACGACATTTTTCCCAGCGCCTGCACACAATCGACCATCCAACTGACGGTGGCGTTGTGGGCTCGGATCACCTGCTGCAGCGCCGACAAATCTTGTTTTACGCCGGTTTCGTTATTGGCTGCCATGGTACAAATCATTGCCGCTTTGCCAACGTGAGCCGCAATAAAATCAACATCAAGTAAACCGCGATGGTCAACGGGAATTGCGGTCACGGTCGCACCAAGTTGCAATACTTGATTCCAGTGTTTCAGGCTTTCCGGCACCGCTTTATGCTCAGTCGCACCATACAGCAACAAAACTCCAGCACCAGTCAGACCTCGACTGCGGGCATCTAATAGTGCAGAAACAATCGAACTTTGGATCCCTTCGGTCGCACCAGAAGTAAAGACAATTTGGCCACTGCTGGCGCCGATAACCTTTCGTGCCAATGCACGTGTGGTTTCAAGTTCTACTTTGGCTTTGATACCGGTGCTGTGGCTACTGCTTGGATTACCAAACACTGTCTGCATATGATGCAACACAGCCGCAGATGCGCAAGGTAACACGGGAGTGGTCGCGTTGTTATCCAGATAAATTTCTTGCTGGCGCAAGCCGATGCTTGGCGTTGAGGAGAGAGACACAGATGACTCCTTATAACTGAAAATTATAACTTATATCTGCACATCATAAGCAGGCCGACTGATCCTCACAAGTTAATTTACCACCGAGCTTGTATTTTTCGACCATGTTGACGCTTGATCCTTGCCATCAGCCGGTAATAAATGCGAAGACGACTGGTCCGCTACATTGCGTATAAATTGTCACCAAGTCACGCTGGCATACCATCCATCCTTGGATATCGCCGCAAATTGCTCCTGCATATGCGGCATACCATCCATCCTTGGATATAAAAAAACACTCCGCATGCGGAGTGTTTTTAGATGATTACCCGACTAAATCTTTCGGAATATCGGGACGTAATGCTGACCAAACTTTACCGCTTTCTTTACCGTATTTACGCACGGCGAATATCACTTCATCGTGTTTGCCGGCTTCGGCGTATAATTTAAGCTGATGATAATATTTACGCGCTAACTCACGCGATTCCGGCTGAGAAAAGTAAAAACGGGCAATTTTACGATATAAGCCTCGGAAACCATTCAGGATCAGCACATAAATTCGATTCGACGAATGTATGGCCAGTTCATGATTCAGATTGTAGTCAAACTCCGCAAACGCTTCTGCGGTGTCTTCTAATGATTCTGCACCGGCAAAAACGGCAATCACTTGTTCACGATGTGTTTTAATCGCGCCGCGGATATAAATGGCACTGATATTGGTGCGGGCAGACAGCAATTCGTCGACCAGCTCAGGCATCCGCTCTTCGTCAAGACGGGCTAAGGTTTCCAGAATATTTAAACCTGAAGTTTCCCAAAAATTGTTAACTTTGGTCGGTTTGCCATGCTGGATCGTCAACCAACCATCACGCGCTAACCGCTGGAGAACTTCACGCAGTGTGGTACGTGTCACACCGATTAATTCTGAAAGTTCACGTTCCGCCGGTAAAATGGAGCCTGGAGCAAATTTGCCATTCCAAATGGATTCAACAATGTATTCTTCGGCAAAACCCGCTGGGCTTTGTGCTTTTATGAGGTTGGTCATCCGGATTTATCCGTTTTAGTTGTAGGTCTCACCATGATTGCGACTGATTGTACCAGAGCAGGTTGAGTTAACAAGCCATGTGGGAAAAATTGCACTTTGCTATTGATCGCAAAGGTTGTTTTAGCTCGCATTTTCGCTTAGATTGTCGCTTGAGAAATTTATACGTCATGCAACAAGGGAAATCAGATGTTTGCAGCAGTGGCTCGTTGGCCAAAACAACGCTGGCCTTGGGTACTTTTAACATTCAGTGCGCTCACGTTATTGTTAGTTGCTTTGTATTTCCAGTACGGGATGTCGCTTGGACCTTGTATCAATTGTGTCTATCAACGTTTTGCCATCGTCGGCATTATGTTTGCCGGACTCGTTGGCTTATGGGGACACAATTCATCTTTATTACGCTGGACGGCATATATCGGCTGGGCCGTTGCAGCTGGCTGGGGCCTGAAAATTGCCCATGATCAAGTGTTGATTGAAGAGATTGTTAAAAACGGTGGTTTTTCGACCTGCGCAATTTTTGCCGAGTTCCCAACTTGGCTGCCACTGGACAGCTGGTTACCCGCAATTTTTAATCCAACCGGCGTTTGTGGTGATATTACTTGGCAATTTATGGGTTATTCAATGCCATTTTGGATGCGTATTATTTTTGCGGTATATTTGCTAGCCGTCATTATCGTGATGGCAAGTCAGCTGAAAAAACATAAGTACAACCCATACGATTAAGTAAATTGTCCTTCATGATTGCAAGATAATAAAAAAGCGCCGACGGCGCTTTTTTATTATCTGCAGTTACTCGTCGAATTAGCTGACAATCGCTAATAACTCAACATCAAACACTAATGCACTGAATGGGGCAATTGATGCGCCAGCACCACGCTCGCCATAAGCTAGTTGATGTGGAATATATAAACGATATTTCGAACCAACTGGCATCAGTTGTAAGGCTTCAGTCCAACCGGCTATTACGCCACCAACAGGAAACTCTGCTGGCTGACCGCGATTGTAAGAACTGTCAAATACAGTGCCGTCAACCAAAGTGCCGTGGTAATGGGTGCGAACTGTTGACTCACGGCTTGGTTTTTCACCGTCACCCTGCACTAACACTTCGTACTGTAAACCCGATGCGGTCACCACAATACCCGCTTTATTCGCGTTTTCAGCGAGGAACGCTTCACCAGCGCCGGCTGCTAATTTTGTCTGAGCGGCTTGCGCTTCTTGCATCCGAGCACCAATTACTTCGAAAGCAGCTCGGATCTTTTCTTCCTCAACTTCTGGCTCGTCACCATAAAAAGCTGCTGCCAAACCAGCGGCAACCGCAGCAATATCTAAACCATCAAACGGATTGTCAGCCAGTTGCTGACCCATTTGTAAACCGATGCCATAACTGGCGTGTTGTTCAAGCGTCGTAAATGTCGACATAAAAATCACTTCTGTGTGATGCGCCATCAGGCGTCGTTTAAAATCAGACTTTTGCTACAAAAGCCCCGTTAAAAAATCATGCTAGCCGAATTTGGCTCAGCTGTCTTGCCGCGACTCGCCCATCAAACGGGTAGCCGTTGTAATTGTAGCCAGATAGTTGCTACCAAAGCCTGATCGGCGTCATTTAACTCACCAGCGTCAATCGCTTGTTGTAAACTGTGGTCGATTTGCTGTTGCAAAGTAGCCACCGTAAAGGGTTGTTCCTCGATTTGCAAGGTGCCAACCGCAAGGTCAATGTGGCCGCGTAAATACCCCGCGGCAAATAATTGATCATCGGTTGCAGTGGCGACACTTTGGTCAAAATAATCCGCCATCGCGCCAATGTAGCGTTCAGTTTGTTGCATCGTTAATCCTCATATCCAAGCCGGTACATGACATAATCGTTATACCCACACAGCACTTTCATCATGCCTTGTAGTTCCTGATCAAGCCTCGCATCACCACTATCACTGATCAGCGGTCGGCCATTTAACTGTTGTAATTTAGTCTTAGTCGCCACCAGCATGATATTGTCTCGCCCAACAGCTCGGATCACCGACGATGACAGTTGCTGGTTGCCACGGCCAAAAATATGCCCTTGGCCACCGATTAACGTAATAATTAACTTTGTCGCCGCTGGTTTGACTAACGCCAGCAGTTCGTTGGCGGTGACATCTGCAGCAAGTAATTCGCCGTTTTCGATCACATCAACCCCCAGCAGCGTATTGGGTAAACCAAGTTCCGCCATTACCGCGGCGATGGTACTGCCAGATCCCATGACATAACGAACATCGCTCTGCATCTGTGACACCACAAACGCCGCCAAATCGTCCAATACCAATACTTCCGACTCTTTGCCTGATGATTTTACACTTTGGACATACCGCAGCTCCGTCGGGATCTGCATTTCACCAAACCTTTTAGCGCGCACCGCGCCTTGTCGAAATGCGACTTCGTCGATGTCCATCACTTGCGCTTCCTGCACGCTGACCAGCTCGCCTTTAATCATTTGTGCCACCACCTTACCGGCTGCGGCTGGAGTGATTGCATAAACGCCAGAATGAATTTTACAACCCGCGGGAATGCCAAGCACCGTTGTATGCTCATCAACAACGGCGCAAATATTGCGAGCCGTACCATCGCCCCCGGCAAACAACAATAAATCAATCCCGGCCGCCGACAAGCAGCTGGCTGCGGCTTCGGTATCAGCCGCTGTTGATGGCTCATGTTCGCTTTGATACAGCACACTACAGGCAAACCCAAGCTCACGCGCCAAATCTTCGCCCATAGCACCGGCGACCGTCAGAATGTGAACTTGCGCTTGGTAGGGCAATAATTCACTTAAAGCCGTTTTGGCACGCAGCTGCGCCAACGGAATAGCACCAAGCGCCAAAGCTTCGGCTGCAACGCCATCACTCCCTTTGAGCGCGACGCTTCCGCCAATGCCAGCCCAGGGGTTGATGATCAGCCCCAACTTAAAAATCGCGCTCTTTGCTACAGGAGAAGATTCAGACATACCAGAACACCCAAAAATGAATTTGATACTGCTTTTTTATGGCACACCCATCATTGGTGCAGCAAAATTTTAGCCACAAGGCCTTACAAAACAAAAGCCCACGGCCAACCCTAGATTGGGTCGGCGGTAAATAGCGGCCAGCATTGTAACCATTGTCAGCCGTTTTTCCCAGCATCGAGCCGCAGAATTGCGCCGCCACACTGGCGCAACAGTTTGCATCCATGCCTTTGCTGCTTTAGATTAGGGCTCTTTGTTGATTGGTCGGACCTTATGATGTCGTCTTTAGTTGAAAGTTTTACTACGCTACGCCAAGCATTTCATGCACAACCTTATCCTGAACTTGCAACCCGCCGCGCGCAGCTAGACGCACTACGTCAACAAATTCTGCTGCAGCAACCAGCGTTGCTCGCCGCAGCAAAAGCCGACTTCGGTCAGCGCGCGGACAGTGAAACCCGTCTATTGGAAATTCTACCGAGCATCAGCAGCATTGATTACAGTCTGAAAAAACTTAAAAGCTGGCTTAAACCAGTGCGCCGCCACGTGAGCTGGTTGTTTTTACCAGCAAAAAACTATGTTTGTTATCAGCCGTTAGGGGTCGTTGGTATTATTGTCCCTTGGAACTACCCAATTTTTCTCAGCCTTGGGCCGCTGGTCACTGCCATTAGCGCCGGCAACAAAGTCATGGTAAAACTCTCCGAATTTACCCCGCAGACCAACCACGTGCTAAAAAGCATTATTGAAACTGCGCTACCAGGCTCTGCTCTTGTGATTGAAGGTGATGCCGACATCGCAGCCTCATTCAGTGAGTTGCCATTTGATCACTTGCTGTACACCGGCTCAACAGCCGTCGGTCAGTTGGTGATGCGCGCCGCCAGCCACAATTTAACACCGGTGACGTTAGAACTTGGTGGTAAATCACCGTTGATTATTGCCCCTGATGTCGATGTGACGACTATCGCTGATCGCATTGTATTTGGTAAAACGGCCAATGCCGGTCAAACCTGTGTGGCACCTGATTACCTATTGGTACCACGTAGCCAGTTAACCGCCACTATCGAGGCGTTAAAACAGCAATATCAGCAGTTTTATCCAGCCGACTTGGCAACAAGCCAATACACCAGTGTGATAAATCAGCGGCATTTTGCGCGATTATGCGGTTATTTAACCCAGGCCAGCGCACAAGGTGCCACTATCATTAGCTGTGATGGCAATGACTGGCAACAGCACCTGACAAGCAGCGAACGTTTGTTGCCATTACAATTGGTCATGGATGCACCGCTTGATAGCCCGGTCTGGCAACAAGAAATTTTTGGCCCGGTGTTGCCGATTTTGCCTTACGACGATATCCAGCAAGCGTTGGCGTTTATCCAGCAACGCCCGCGGCCTCTCGCGCTGTATTTATTTAGCCACAACACGACACTACAACAGCAGGTGTTGCAACAAACCCATGCTGGCGGCGTATGCTTGAATGAAACATTGTTACATGTCGGCCAAGAAGATTTACCCTTTGGCGGCATCGGGCCTTCAGGGATGGGGCATTATCATGGCCGAGAAGGTTTTCTTACCTTCAGCCATGCCAAAGCGGTGCACCAAAAAGGACGCCTCAACAGCACCCTACTTGCTTATCCACAACATCGCGCCAAATTACTTGATAAAGTGATGAAGTTTTTACTGAGGGCTTAACAGCGCACTCAACCGCAAGAAAAGGGCAAGGGTCAATGTCAAACGCTATCGAGCGCTCGGCAATGACCCGTAATTTCTATCTCAGTTCAAACAGCAGGCTTGATGTTTTTCGGCAGGCTCAGCGCCAATAGTGTCGACAACATGGCGCAGCCGGCGCCCAGTACAAACGTCAGCGTCGCACCCGCTCCGTCTTGCCACGCAATGCCGGCAAAATAAGCACCAACCGCACCACCACCGCCGTAGATTAAACCGGCGTATAACGCCTGGCCTCGGCTACGCTGATGTTGCGGGAAAAACTGCTGGATAAACTGCATGGCGCAGCTATGAGCAATGGCAAAACTAAATGCATGCAGCAACATACTAGCCGCCAATAACCAGCCGGAATCTGCCACCAACGCCACCATTAGCCAGCGCACTGCGGTCAGTCCATAACAAAGGCCTAATAACTTCTGATAACTTCGGTCTTTTAAAATGCGTCCGGCGAAAAAAAACGCCACAATTTCCGCCGCCACGGCCAAGGCAATGAGTAAACCGGCATCGCTGCCGCTATAGCCCAAGTCGCGAGTGTATAAGGTGAAAAAACCGTAAAACGGCGCGAAACTCATCTGCATAAAAAACGCGCCCAGCATAAACTTCACAAATGCGCTGTGTCCCCATAGCGTCCGAAACCGCAGTGGCGGTGTACTCACAACCATCTCAAGTTGGTATTTTGGTAACAACCATAATGTAGCTAACATCAGCAGCAAAAATAACAAAGCACTGTGTGGCAACATTTGTGGCCCAGAATGTTGAAACCACCAGCCACCGAGCATCACCAGTACTATGTAACCGACCGATCCCGCGGTGCGAACTTTGCTGTAGCGAGCGGTATCATCATCGAGATAATGAAAGGCAGCGCTTTCCAACTGCGGCAAAATAGCAGTCCAACACAGGCTATAGAGTGCAAGACCTGCCACTAATGGCCAATAGCCGCCTTGATAAAAGCTGGTAAACCAACCCAGCGTTGCCAGTACCGCGCCAAATCGCATCACGCCTATCGGGTCACGCCGGTGCACCGCCAGCGCTGCCCATAAACTCGGACCAATAATCCGCATCCCGGTCACGATGGCCAGTAACACGCCAATATCATGCGAGTTCAAGCCCCGTCCGTCTAAAAACAAACCGATATATGGTACAAAAACGCCAAGCACGGCGAAGTAGGCAAAGTAAGCCAAGCTAAGGTTTGAGGCAGCTGATAATTTCAAAAAAAACTCCGGCGCTGCCAAGCGTTCTGACGAAGGCAATTGACCATGGTTCCAAAAAATGGCGACGTTAACAAAATAAGTTGTCCCAAACAAACAACGACGCACTCGCGTCGTTGTTTTAAAAAGATGTTTGCAAATTGTTCAAGTGCAAAGCAACCGCATGACTTAGCGCGACCAACGTGATTAAATGTCGCGGCCAATCTTTGCAATATCCGGTGTCAGCACAACCACTTGATGATTCTGTGCCTGATGGCGCAAAAAGTGGTCCATCAGCACAATGGCTAACATCGCTTCGGCAATCGGCACGGCCCGGATGCCAACACAAGGATCATGCCGACCTTTTGTCAACATCTCCACCGGCTCACCGCTGGTATTGATGCTGGCACCCGGAATGCTGATGCTGGACGTTGGTTTTAACGCAATACTGACGCGAATATCCTGTCCTGACGAAATGCCGCCTAAAATGCCACCGGCATGATTTGCAGTAAAACCGGTTGGCGTTAAGGCATCACGATGGGTCGAACCTTGTTGTTCGACCACCGCAAATCCGTCACCAATTTCGACTGCTTTTACGGCATTGATGCTCATCATGGCATGAGCAATGTCGGCATCTAACCGGTCGAACACCGGCTCGCCCCAGCCGACGGGCACATTGCTAGCAACCACATTAATTCGGGCGCCGACCGAATCGCCCGCTTTTTTTAGCTCACGCATATAGGTGTCAAGTTCGGCAATTTTATCGACATCGGGGCAGAAAAAATCATTTTGTTCAACTTGCGCCCAATCCAACTTTTCGGCAATGACCGGGCCCAGCTGGGCCAAATAAGCCCGCACTTCAACGCCAAAACGTTGTTTTAAATATTGCTTAGCTATAGCGCCTGCTGCAACTCTGACCGCGGTTTCCCGAGCGGACGAGCGACCACCGCCACGATAATCGCGAATACCGTGTTTATGCCAGTAAGTGTAATCGGCATGACCTGGCCGGAATACGTCTTTAATGGCGGAATAATCCTGTGAACGTTGATCGGTATTTTCGATCAATAAACCAATCGAACAACCGGTGGTCACCCCTTCAAACACACCGGACAGAATTTTTACGATGTCGTCTTCACGGCGTTGCGTGGTATAGCGAGAAGTCCCCGGTTTACGGCGGTCTAAATCATGCTGAATTGCATCTAAATCGAGTTTAAGACCTGGCGGGCAACCATCAACAATACCGCCAATTGCTGGTCCATGGCTTTCGCCAAACGTGGTTAAACGGAACAAATCACCAATACTGTTGCCAGCCATGGTTTACTCCTCAAACTGTTGGTGATGGGCCAGTAACTGAGCTTTTGTCAGCGCAAACACACCAATGCCACCTTTGTTAAAACTGATCCAATCAAACGGCACATCCGGCATCTGCGCCACCAGCGCCACCATCGAATTACCTACTTCACAAATCAGCACCCCATCATCATTCAGATGATGAGCTGCTTCACGTAAAATCTGCTTGGTTAATTCCAGACCATCAACGCCGGAAGCCAAACCTAATTCGGGTTCGTGATGATACTCTTGTGGTAAATCAGCCATATCATCAGCATCAACATACGGCGGATTGGTGACAATCAAATCATATAGCTGGCCAGGCAAAGCGTTAAAACAATCTGACTGAATTGGAAACACCCGATGCTCCAAACCATGCTGACTGATATTCAAATCAGCGACTTGCAACGCATCATCACTAATATCAACCGCGTCAACTTCAGCATCCGACATGTAGTGGGCGCATGCAATGGCAATGCAGCCAGAGCCAGTGCATAAGTCAAGAATTCGCTGAGGTGGTTGCACCGGGAACCACTGCGCAAACTGTTGTTCTATCAGCTCACCAATGGGCGAGCGTGGCACGAGCACCCGTTCATCGACATAAAAAGGTAACCCGGCAAAATAGGTTTGATGGGTTAAATAAGCCGACGGTAGCCGTTGGCTGATCCGTTGTTGCACTAGCGCTGCAAATTGGCGTTTTTCACTTTTGGTTAAACGTGCCTGTAATAATGAAGGCTCAGCAAGGTGGGTCAAATGTAAAGTGTGAGCCATCAGGACACCTGCATCATCCCAAGGGTTATCGGTGCCATGGCCAAAATACAAGTCAGCCGCATTAAATTGGCTGACCGCAAAGCGCAGCCAATCGTGAATAGAATGCAAATCCGCGACTGCTTCGTCGATAATTTCGGCGCTGAGTTCAAAAGGTTCGTGTTCAGTCATTTATTTAATTTAGCTCTTTGGGTAGACTTGCGCGCTATGAACAAGCCTAAGTTACCTAACGAAGAAGAAATCCAGCAGTTCCGGGACGCCATCGCTGGCGCCCGCCCATTGGCGCAGGACAAGATACCGCCTGCCCGCCCCGCCCGCAACAAAAAAACATCCGTAAAGACGTCTGTAGAGCCCGAAATACAGCATTTGTTCTATTTCTCGGACGAGTTTGAAGGATATCAGGCTGATGGAAGCACCATACGTTATGTCCAACCGGGTGAGGATCCGCATTTAGCAAAAAATCTAAAACGGGGTGAATTCCAACCTGCGGTGGTACTGGATTTACATGGTCTGACGCAGTTGCAAGCCAAAACCGAATTGGCCGGTTTGTTAGGTTATTGCCAACAACAACACTTTAACTGCGCCTGTATCGTCCATGGCAAAGGCAGTGGAGTCTTGGCGCGTAAAGTTCCTAACTGGTTGATACAGCATCCAAATGTACGGGCATTTCACACGGCGCCTACCCATTGGGGGCGCGATGGTGCGTTATTGGTCTTGCTAAAAACACCTGATTGACCAATGCTTAACGCTTGGGTGTGAACCACGGCATTTAGCTTGCCGTAATTAAGTTTAAATCAGATGGCGCCATCCGTTCCAACAACTGTCCGGTGGTCGCAGGTCGATAATCAATACAAACCAGCCCTGAGGTTTCAAACACCGGTGTACAGCCATTTTTGGTGAACGTTTCGACTAAAAAGCTGACCAATGGCATATGCGATACCAGCAAAAATTTTGCTTGTGGCGTTTGTTCGAGTCTGGCGTTGATATAAAGTAGCACTTGATGGCAGTCGCCTTCAGGAACTAATTCAGGCAATATTTCAAATTGTGTTGTGCTGTGTTGTTGTGCCAACATCAGTTCTGCGGTTTGCCGTGTTCTGACAAATGGACTAGAAACAACCCAATCTACCGCTTGGTAATGTTGGAGCAGCCAGTGTGCCATCTGGCTCACTTCGACCCTGCCTTTGGCGGTTAATTGCCGTTGACTATCCTGACTGCTGAGTGGCTCGGCTTCGCCGTGCCGCATGATAACCAGATTGACCATTGTGTACACCGTTGACAACTTCACGCCCAACGCGAAAAGAGTGCGCTATGATAATGAAAGATTGCCGTCACCGTAACTGTTAATAAAGCATAGAATTTCGGCTTTATATTCCTATTCGATATGATGAGAACTCGTTTTACTCGTCCAGATTTGCCATAACACGAGGCCTGAATTGAAAAAAAGCCATGTAGTGCAAAGCCCTAACGACCATCGTAGCTATTTGCCGCTGACCTTGGACAATGGCCTAAGAGTCCTATTGGTCGAACAACCGGACGCAGAAAAAAGTGCGGCGGCGATGGCGGTCAATGTAGGCCATTTTGATGATCCGACAGATCGCGAAGGTCTGGCACACTTTTTGGAACATTTAGTCTTTTTAGGCTCCAGCGCTTTTCCTGACGCGGGCGGTTATCAGCAGTTTATTGCGGCCCACGGTGGTAGTAATAATGCATGGACCGGCACCGAACATAGCTGTTTTTATTTTGATATCGAGCACGCTCATTTTCCGCAAGGCCTGCATCGGTTCGCCGATATGCTTGGTGCGCCGTTGTTTAGCGATGAAGCCGTTGATAAAGAGCGACAGGCCATAGAAGCCGAGTTTTCGATGAAACTTAAAGATGATGGCCGGCGTATCTATCAGGCACATAAAGAAAGCATTAACCCGCTGCATCCATTTGCCAAGTTTTCAGTCGGTAATCTGTCAACTCTGGATGATCGGCCAGCGCAGACGGCACAGCAAGCAGTGCGCGAGTTTTATCAGCAACAATACAGTACCAGCCGCATGACATTGGTGCTGGTGTCTGCTGCGCCGCTGGCAGAACAACAACAATGGGTCGAAAATTATTTTTCGATGATGCCGGCACATTTGCCTGCAAAATCCTCATTAACGCAACCGCTGTATCTGGCCGAGCATTTAGGGATCCAGTTAAATATTCAGCCGCATAAACCCACCCAAAGATTTGTGCTGAGCTTCGCATTTCCGGACATTCAACCTTGGTACCGCTTTAAATTAGTCAGTTTCCTCGCCCATTTACTTGGCGATGAAGGGCCGGGCTCGTTACTTAGTGGACTCAAAGCCAAAGGTTGGGTAAACGCGATGAGCGCCGGTGGCGGTATCGACGGCAGCAATTATAAAGACTTCACTTTATCCTTTGAATTGATGCCTGAAGGTATGTTTCAGCAAGAGCAAATTCTGGCCGAAAGTTTTAGTTACTTGGCGATGTTAAAACAACAGCCCTTTCCACAGACACTATTTAACGAACGACAACAGCTGGTGCAATGGAGCTTTATTTATCAAGAAAACAAAGCGCCACAGCAGCTGGCAAGTGACTTGGCAGTCAATTTACAACACTACCCCATTGAGGATTATGTGTTTGGCGACTACCGGATGGAATTACCTCCGGTGGAACTCTATGCGCAGCTGTTGAGCTATTTTAACGCCGATAATCTGCGCTTGATGTTAATAGCACCGGAAGTGCCGGTTGACCGGCAAGCGCGCTGGTATCACACTCCCTACAGTCAAATTACGGTTACGCCAGAACTACTGGCCACCCTAAAACAAGCCCCCCCGAAAGCCGACTATCGACTACCGGGACATAACCCGTACCTGGTCGCAAAACTCGATTTATTACCGGCCGAAGCAACCGTGGAAACCCCACAGCGCTATTTTGAAAATGACGCCATGACACTTTGGTTCAAACCAGATGCCGAGTTTCAGTCGCCCAAGGGCCATATTTTTGTCCAATTAACCTTACCCAATACGATCCAAGATTTAACACAGCTGGCACTGACTAAATTGTGGCTAGAGTTATTTCTTGATCAGGTGAACGAGCAGTTTTATCCGGCCACCACGGCGGGCTTACATTACAACCTCTATGTGCAACAACACGGGCTCACCTTGCACACCAGCGGTTTATCCGGTAACCAGATTGCTTTGGTTAAAGACTTGCTTGAACAACTACCGCGGCAACAATTTCAACCAGAACGTTTCATTGAAATGCAGCGCCAGCTCGTTCAGCACTGGCAAAACCATGCCCGCAATAAGCCAATCAGTCAGTTATTTAGCCGACTGTCAGCCTTGCTACAACCGTTAAACCCAGAAGCTGAACAACTTGCGGAAATACTGGCAGCGACCAGCTTTGAAGATTTTAAACGCTTTAGCGCCCACATGTTTGCCCAGTTGCACCTCGAAGCAATGATGCTTGGCAACTGGACCGTTTGCAATGTGCAGGCGCTGCAACAGCAATTACTTGAGTGGTTGCAAAGCGCGCCAAGCATTGGCCGCAAATTAGCCAAGCAAAGCTATAGCACAGCACAATTAGGGCCCATTTGGTTAGAGCTCCCTATCTGCCAAGATGACCACGCACTGGTGATTTATCTACCCGCTCAGCAACGTACACCGCACAATATGGCGCTCTTTATGCTGATGAATCATTTGGTATCACCGGAATATTTTCATGCGCTTCGTACGGAGCAACAGTTAGGTTATCTGGTCGGTACCGGTTATGTCCCGATGAATTTAAAGCCTGGCATCGCTTTTTATGTCCAGTCACCGAAAGTTGAGCCTGCCGATTTATATGAAGCAACGATTATTTTCTATCGTAAATTCCTCGAAGAGCTACCAGAACTCACCGTACAAGAGTTTGATGAGTTAAAACAAAGTCTGCAGGGTCAAATTAAAGAGCGGGATAACAGCCTTGGCAGTAGAGCAAAACGTGTCTGGCTTGCCATTGGCCAAGGTGATCCACAATGCCTGTTATCGAGTCAAATCCAACAGCAATTAGAGCTTTTGACGTTAGAGCATTTTATCGAATTTTGTTATACGTTATTAGCACCCGACTATGATGCGATTTTTCTGGCGACCGGCCCAGCGCCGAAACATAGTCACATACAACAACTCACTATTCACCAACTAAGCGGCTTACTGCAGTTGCAGCCTGACGACGATCATTAAAACAGACCGTTGAATCGTTCCTCAAACGGGGTGTTTATTGCAGATTGGCTTTGACAGTGTTGGCAATTTTATATAATTTGGTGGCACCGGCCAACCTGACGTGTAGATGTGTGAATAATAATAAGAAAATAGGCATCAACGCATTGATCAGCGGCCTAAGTGTTGTTTCCTTGCCGAGTTTTGCACTCGACTTGCAAGGCACCATGCCGTATGTGCTCTCCTCAATTTTATTGTTCTCATTTGGTGCGCTGCTGCTGGCGCATTTATCGATCATGAAAATGCGTCGTTATCAAAACCGACTAGAGCAAAGTGAAGAGCGTTTAAGGTTGTCATTATGGGGCAGCGGCGACGAACTATGGGACTGGAATATCAGCTCAGGCACTCTGTATCGCTCTAGCTCTTGGCAACATCCGGTCGAACTTAAACCAGAAACGAATCAATTCCCGCCAAACCGCGAACAAATTCACCCAAACGACATCGAGCGTGTCACAGAGCAACTCTACCAACATTTGGCAGGCTCTTCCCCGTACTTCGAAGCGGCCTATCGCTTACGTGCTTCTGATGGCGGTTGGATTTGGGTACTCGACCGCGGTAAAGTCGTTAGTACTGACACCGATGGCGTCGCTACACGCATGACCGGTACCTTAAAAAACATTCAATTGCTCAAACACACCGAAGAACGGTTGGAGCTATTTGCCCGCTGCTTGGAAAACATCTCGGATGCGGTGGTGATTTGCGACACCAACTTTATCGTGATTGAAGTGAACCATTCATTTACTGCTATTACCGGCAAAAGCCGCGAGCAAGTGATAAAAAAACCTTTTGATTTAGCCATGTACCCAAATCGTTTTTTGCAAGAAATCGGTCAAGTACTACAAACTCAAGGCATTTGGCAGGGCGAAATACAAGATCAACGTATCGGCGGCGAAGTTTATCAAGCAGAGTTAAATTTTGATGTTGTCAAAGACGACCATCATCATATCACCCAATATGTCGCTGTTTTTTCAGATATTTCTGAGCGAAAACGCAAAGAAGCTGAATTAAGTCGTTTAGCCAATTCAGATACATTAACCGGGTTACCCAACCGAGCCTTGTTCTCGGCCGAGTTAAGCCGGTTGGTTGAACGTGAAGTTAAACATGCATTACTGGTGTTTGATTTGGACAACTTTAAGAAAATTAATGACTCGCTAGGCCATCAGCTTGGTGATTCACTGCTAGTCAAACTCGCTGAACGGCTGACCATTTTAACCCGCCAAAAAGAACGACTGTACCGGCTAGGTGGTGACGAATTTGCGATTTTGCTGGAAAATACCAATGACATCCACACCATCACATCAATGGCAAAAGAACTGATTAAACAAATTAATTTGCCATTTTTTATAAATCAGCACGAACTCGCCATTACCAGCAGTATTGGTATTGTGCTGTATCCAGAAGATGGGACCGATCCGGAAGCGCTATTACGTAACGCCGACACCGCGATGTATCATGCTAAAAGTGATGGTGCCAACCGTTATTTGTTTTTTAATGACTCCATGAATAAATTGGCCGTCAAACGGCTACAACTAGAAAACCTGATCCGTCACGGCTTAAAAGAAGACTATTTCACTGTCTATTATCAGCCAAAAATGGATATTCTCAGCGGACAGCTAGTCGGCATGGAAGCGCTAGTGCGTTTTATTACACCAAAGCGAGGTTTAATTAGCCCGGCGTCATTTATTCCAGTATCCGAAGAAACTGGCCAAATTGTCGAAATTGGTGAGGTTGTCTTACGTAAAGCCTGTATGGACGTCAAACGTTGGATTGACCAAGGCCTGTTCCACGGCCGCGTGGCGGTCAACCTGTCAGTCAAGCAGTTTATGCTGCCGTATTTGTGCGAACAAATCGATGATGTGCTGCAACAAAGTGAACTTCCGTCCTATCACTTGGAACTAGAAATTACCGAAGGTACGGTTATGCAATCGCCCAAAATGGCGATTGATACCATGAAAAAATTACGCGCGCGCGGTATCCATCTAGCGATGGATGACTTTGGCACGGGCTACTCATCGCTGGCTTACCTAAAACAATTCCCCCTGAATACCTTAAAAATTGATAAAGCCTTTATTGATGATATGAACACCGTCCGCGGCCGCAACATGGTCGATACCATTGTCACTATCGCCCACAACTTAAGCCTGACCGTGGTGGCCGAGGGCGTTGAATATGCGGAGCAATTACAGCAACTTAAACAACTTCGTTGTGAGATTATTCAAGGGTATTTTTATAGCAAGCCGCTGTCTGCCGCTGATTTCACGCAATTTCTCAAAGATCAAAAGCAACACAAACCAAAACTTGCTGCGGTGCCAGCGGCGCTGTAACCCGCCAGCCACGGTTCATTAAGTAGCTGGCGCCGAAACTTCAGCGACTTTTCTACAAGCAATGGCCATTGGTATTGATCCCTGCAACTGACATCAATTCTATAACTGTCGAGATGAACGATAGCCGTCGAGTCACGTGCAATACCAATAATGGGACCAGTACCACAAGAATTTACTAACCAATAAAAAAGGAGCCGAAGCTCCTTTTTTACTTTTGCGAACTGCCCATTTCACTGTACCCAGCGAGCAATGGCGATATCGGACTAACGAAAGTTAAGAATTACGGTCCGGGTCAATACCC
>JBBKWN010000091.1:0-30567 GCA_037968955.1 Rheinheimera sp.
GCGGCAAGTTCTGTTTCGCCAAGTAATAAGCCAATTTCTGCACCGGATTTATCGGCGCGCTTCAGTTGTTTTTTCAGATTTCCACCACCGCAGTGCAGCACAATTCTCTTGCCTGGCAAGACGTTGCGCAGCTGTTCGGCAACCGAAACCGCAGCAAGTTCCGCAGCATCACCCAGCGGCATCAAGTAAAGGTCAGCATTGTTGCTGACTGCGGGCACTAAGTCCAGACTTTGCAGCAATAACACCAGTCGTTCCATGCCCATGGCAAAGCCTACAGCCGGCGTCGCTTTCCCACCGAGCTGCTCCACCAGACCATCATAACGACCGCCTGCACAAACGGTGCCTTGCGAGCCTAAGTTAGTTGTCACCCATTCAAAAACTGTGCGGTTGTAGTAATCAAGGCCACGCACTAAACGCGGATTAACCTCAAAATGAACACCTGCCGCCGATAATCGTTGTTTGAGGCCAGTTAAATGGGCGGCCGACTCTTCGTCTAAATGCTCCAGCAACTGTGGCGCGTTTGCCAACATCTCAGCCATCGCCGGATTTTTACTGTCCAACACCCGCAGCGGGTTGCTATACAGTCGACGTAAGCTGTCTTCATCCAACAGGTCTTTATGCTGTTCCAGATAAGTCACTAACAAGTCACGATACGCAGCGCGAGCGGCATTCGAACCAAGAGAATTTAGCTCCAATTTGACAAAAGGCGTTAACCCTAACTTGTCCCAGAGCCTCGCCGTCAATACAATCACTTCGGCATCAATGTCAGGACCTTGCATGCCAAACACTTCCAGACCAAATTGGTGAAACTGGCGATACCGTCCTTTTTGCGGCCGTTCGTGACGGAACATTGGCCCCATGTACCACAAACGTTGTTCCTGATTATATAACAAGCCATTTTGATTGGCCGCGCGGACACAAACCGCGGTACCTTCGGGTCGCAACGTCAGACTGTCGCCATTACGATCGGCAAAGGTATACATTTCCTTTTCAACGATATCGGTTACTTCACCAATGGAACGTTTGAACAATTCGGTCATTTCGACAATCGGAAAACGGATTTCGTCATAGCCATAACTAGCGACGAGACTGCGAAGTTGTTGTTCCAGATATTGCCAGACCACAGTTTCCTGCGGCAGACAATCATTCATCCCGCGGATGGCTTGAATTTCTTTAGACACGTGCTTACCTGACTTTTTTAACGAATGCTTTTAAATGGATTCTTTCATGCCACCGAGCGTGAACGCTAGTGACTAAAACTATTCAACTTGCTTAATATCAATTAGTTGCTTTTGCTGAGCTAAGTATAAACGGACTTGTTGCTCGAGTTGCTCGGCGACACTTTCGTTGTCGATCCGCAGTTTCTGACGTTCACCTTTCAGGTAAAAACCACTTTTTCGATTGGCGCCCGCCACCCCGAGATCGGAGATTAATGCTTCACCGGGACCATTAACGACGCACCCTATCACAGAAACTGTCAGCGGATCGATGACATCTTCCAGCCGTTGCTCTAGTTCATTCATCGTTTTAATCACGTCAAATTCCTGCCGTGAACAGCTAGGACAAGCGATAAAATTAATCCCTCGGGAGCGGATCCGCAGCGATTTTAAAATATCAAAAGCAACTTTCACCTCTTCCACCGGATCTGCTGCCAAAGAAATCCGACTGGTATCGCCAATACCTTCCGCCAATAGCATCCCTAAACCGATGGCTGATTTAACTGAACCTGCACGCAAGCCACCGGCTTCAGTGATGCCCAAATGTAGCGGCTGCTCTATTTGTTTGGCAAGCAAGCGATAAGCGCCAACCGCCAAAAACACATCGGATGCCTTGACGCTGACTTTAAAGTTATGGAAATTTAACCGGTCAAGGATCTCCACATGGCGCATCGCCGATTCTACGAGCGCCTCGGGTGTGGGCTCGCCGTACTTTTGCTGCAAATCAGCTTCTAATGACCCACCGTTCACGCCAATCCGGATCGGAATGTTTTTATCACGCGCGGCATCAACCACCGCACGGATCCGATCTTCCCGACCGATATTACCAGGATTTATCCGCAGGCAATCAACACCATATTCGGCGACTTTTAATGCAATGCGATAATCAAAATGAATGTCTGCCACCAACGGAATTGGCGACTGTAATTTAATCAACTTAAATGCTTCGGCAGCTTCCATTGTCGGCACCGAAACCCTGACTAAATCAGCGCCAGCATTAGCGATGGCTTGAATTTGTGCCAACGTCGCTGCAACGTCGGTCGTTTTGGTATTGGTCATCGACTGCACGGCAATCGGCGCATCACCACCAATCAATACATTACCAACACGAATTTGTTTTGATTTTCGGCGAATAATTGGACTTTCTGAAAACATGTTAAAGCTGTCCATCTAAAGTTAAACGTGCAACTTGTCCGGAACGATAACCTGACAAATCAACAGCTTTCTGGTCAAGCTGGATAGTTGCTGCGGCAGCATTGCCTAAGGTTACTCGTAGTGGCAATTGCCCTGTCAGTTGTAACGATTGACCCGCCGACTTCATTCCATACGCGAGCCGTTTTCCGGTGGCATCCTCGACAGTGACCCAGCACTGCTCACTAAAAGTCAGATGTAACTGAGCCAGTTGGGTAGCATTTGCATTAGGCGTCTCACCGATGGACGATGGCTCGGGTACATTGACGGTAGTTTCCGCTAAAGATTGTTGCTCATCCAAAGTAGCAGAAACGGCGTCAGTGTTTTCGGCAGTAGCCAGCTCGCTAACGGCAGTTGAAGCCGCGGCCGTTGGCATCTCCTGCGTCGTCGTTTCAGCACTTGCCGGCAGGACAAGCTCGGTACTTACTTGAGACTCTGCAACCAATGCTTCGGTGCTGGATGACTGTGTAATTTGTTCTAGCGTTGCACTAGGGTCATTTACAGTTGCAGGTTGTGCAAAAGCCGTCAACTCATTGGACGGCTCTGCCGCCACCCGGTATTCCGGCACGACCGACACGGGTTGCGAGTCCAATACATGCGTTTGCCAAAACCACATGAGGAATAAACCAATCAGTAACACCACCAGTAAGTAGGTCGCTAACATAAAACGGTTGTCTACAGCATCCAGTCGGTTTTTTTTGGAAAAACTATGCATCGGCTTGGCTTGATTACGTAAATAGGCAGTTTGCAGTTCGAAATTCTGTAGAATTTCCTTTTCTGATAATTTTAATAACCGCGCATAAGCTCTTAAATAACCGCGCATAAAAGTAACAGAAACTGCAGGATCCCACTCTTCAGCTTCAATTTTCTCAATCTGGCTGGTTTTTAGCCGCAAGCGCATCGCCACCTCGGCAGTGGTCAACCCTTTTTGTTCGCGGCTTTGCCGTAAAAGTGCGCCAACACTGTCGGCTTGTACTTCTGCTGTTTTGCTCATAATGATGGTGCTGCCGGATCCCTAAGATTAATGGTTTGTCCAATCGACAACGGTTGATCTGCGGTCATATCGTTCCACTTCAACAGCGTATCAAGTTTGATGTTGTATTTATAGGAAATACTGAACCAGGACTCACCGTCGGTCACTTGGTACGATGCAGGTGCCGGCTCAGACGACGCCGTCGATGCTAACTTCTTAGTTTTACTTTGAACTGCTTCGACAGCTGCAGATAACCGCAAGACTTGCCCTGTGACAATCAACGCCGCATCGTCGAGCTGATTGAGTTGCTGCAATTCAGACACCGATAAGCGATAACGGCTGGCGATATTGTACAACGTGTCACCAGCACCAACCCGATGCGTTAAGGAGGCAGCAGTGTTGTCGCTTACAGGTCTACCTGGCGAGAATTCGCTACCCGCTGCGGTGATGCCCGCTGAACGCAGTTCAGTCTGCGTTGCTGGCGTTGGCGCTGTGCTGGCTTGCAACGAGGGGACGCCTGTCATTGTTGGCTGCTCCAGAGGTAATGTCTCAACGGGTTTCATTGCCGCCATCACTTCTGAAGAGGTTTGTACATTTTCTGCTTCAGCCGGCAAGTCCGACAACTCATCGCGTGGCCTTTGTTGCGCAGATTCTTCAGAGCTACTTGGGGTCGCAGACGCGGCTACATTCACCTCAGACGGGCGAAATGCCTCAGTCGCGACCAAGGTTGCCGAACCCGAGCTGGCCGCTTTACGTTTCACAATCTTCATTTTCGGTTGAGGTTGACCATCCAGTTGCCCGCCAGCGGCATTTAGCAACGTCGCCTTGTAAGCCTGGCGCATCTGCTCTGGATTACTTTTGCTAAAATCACTGCTAAGTAGCATGGCAGCTTCACTGCTGCTTGGATAAACCGACAACAAGAATTTTTCTGCGGTCTGTTGTTCCACCATATCGCCGCTTTGATAAGCAACTAAATAACGGATCAACGTTGCTTCCGGCGATACTTGCCCCATTTGGTGCAACCGGGCTTGCCATTTTTTCGCTTCGGTTAGATTTCCCATCGCGTATTCAATCACCGCCATATTGTAAAGCGCGGAAGTGCGGTTACTGTTGTGCTGCAGAGATTGGCGTAAGAATTGTTGATAACGTGTGTAATCTTTTTGCGCCAATGCACAAAAAGCCAGATTTTCGTAGCTATCCGCGACGCGGATATAACCTGGGCGCTTGATCGCAGCTTGCAGCAATTCTTCCGCTTCGGTGTACTTATTAATCTGACAGAGAAAAGAGCCAAAATTATTGTAGGTGTCTGCGTTATTGCTATCTTTGCGTAGTGATGCACGATAAGCCTCTTCGGCCTGATCCAGTTCGCCCACTTGTTGGAAATAATAAGCTAAAGCATTGTCAACATCAGATAAATCCGGTGCGAGCTGTTTGGCTTTTTCCAAATTATATTTGGCTTGTGACGTGTCTCCACGCTGCAAATAATTCAATCCCAAAGACATTCGGGTACGGGCTGCTTCTTTCATATCAGTACGTGGTTTTCCGATCCGATCGGTATTCACAATCGTCGATTCAGATACACAAGCACTGAGCAACGTCAGACACAATACACTGGCAACAACCAACTTATTTTGCATTTTGATGCGAAAATCCTTGTAGTTATCAGACTGGTTATCAGACTATTTTTACAGCAATTTCCTCGCCTTTCAGCTGTTTTTTCTCCAATCGTTTGGTACGGTCGATAACATCGCCAACTAATTGGCCACAGGCAGCATCGATATCATCACCACGAGTTTTCCGCACCATGACGGTATAACCATGTTCCTGCAACACCTTATTAAAGCGGTCGATTCTAGAGTTACTTGATCTTTTGTAAGGTGAACCCGGGTACGGGTTAAACGGAATTAGGTTAATTTTCGATGGTGTATCGCGCAATGCATGCGCCAGTTCATGGGCCTGTTCCATACTGTCATTGATCCCATCGAGCATCACGTATTCGACCGTCACTTTATCATTGGCTCTCGAGTCTTGCACATAACGCTTGGCCGAGGCGAGAAATTCTTCCATCGGGTACTTTTTATTAACAGGAACCAGCTGATCGCGCAACTCATTATTCGGTGCATGAAGTGAAATCGCCAACGCCACATCAATTTTGTCTTTCAGTAAATCAAGGGCAGGAACAACGCCGGAAGTACTTAACGTGACCCGGCGTTTGGACAGACCAAAACCATAATCTTCCATCATCAGATCCATGGCTGGTACGACATTATTGAGATTTAATAATGGCTCGCCCATCCCCATCATCACCACGTTCGTGACTGGTTTGACACCAGTATCACCATACGAGCCGATAATTTGTCCCACCCGCCAGACCTGACCAATAATTTCTGACACCGTCAGGTTACGATTAAAGCCCTGCTGCGCGGTCGAGCAAAAAGTACAATCGAGCGCACAACCGACCTGTGAAGATACACATAAAGTACGCCGGTCTTTCTCTGGGATCCAGACAGTTTCTACTTCCTGACCACCTTTGAGCCCCATCACAAACTTGATAGTACCATCAGCGCTGTCTTGGCGCGTGACCACAACGGGTGCTTCAATCACACATTTGCGCTTTAATTTTTCGCGCAGATCTTTGTTGATGTTGGTCATTTTATCGAAGTCGTCGATACAGAAGTGATAAATCCATTTCATCAGCTGATCGGCACGGAACGCTTTTTCGCCCAAGGAAACCAACAGCTCTTTCATCTGTTCACGGGTTAAATCCAACAGATTCACTTTACTTTCAACTGTGGTCATTTCTGGGCACTCCTCGGGCAACGTCAACGTACTTTGGCTTCATTTTGTCTGTTGCATCAAGATGTTGAGACAGACAAAATACAGCTGGGTTCATCAGGCTACAGATAGACAGAAAGGGGGCGATGCCCCCTTTGCAGTATATGCTGCGTTTCACTTCCCTTAAAACAGGGAATTTTACTTCAGCTTATCGTGTACGCGCGCACAGCTCAGCGTCAGTGAAGAAAAATGCAATTTCACGGGCAGCAGAAGCAGCAGCATCTGAACCATGAACAGCATTTTCATCGATGCTAGCAGCGTAATCACCACGCAAAGTGCCAGCAGCAGCATCTTTTGGATTAGTTGCACCCATGATTTCACGGTTTTTACGGACGGCATCTTCACCTTCCAGCACTTGAACCATCACTGGACCAGAAGTCATGAAAGAAACTAATGCATTGAAGAATGGACGTTCTTTGTGTTCGCCGTAGAAGCCTTCAGCTTGTTCACGGCTCAGGTGCAGCATTTTAGCAGCAACGATACGCAGGCCTGCAGATTCGAAACGGTGATAGATTGCACCGATATGGTTTTTGGCAACTGCGTCAGGTTTTACGATTGAAAAAGTACGTTCTAAGGCCATCGAGGACTCCATTAATAACTGGTTAAAATTTAGCGGCCGCGAATTATACGCTATTGCCAGACAAATGCCTATTTCTCAAAATATCATTTCTAACCATACCGAGCGCCCAAAACATTCTGCATCGTCGCCAATAGGCGCTTTGATATTTAGACCGGCTTTTGGTAATAGCTCGGGAGCACTGTTGCTGGAAAATATCGCAGATCAGCCATAAAAAATGGAGCTGCTTGCAGCTCCATTCTCAGTAAACAATGCGCGGTGGATAGAGACGTTAGATCTCCATCCTCAACGTCAGCGGTTTGGAGCGTTCAACATCGATTCTAACAAAATTAGAATGTCGCCAGAACTTTGACTGAAGCATCTACAGCAGCAGCATCGATGTAACCAATAGCTGTCGCATCTGCGGCCACGGCTGCTTTCATTTCTGCATCAGACGCCAGCTCTTTTGGCGGCGTACCTTTACCAGTAAATACCAGCTTTGACCAATAGGCTTTCATCTGACTGGATGATTTACCGAGTACTTTGCTATCAAAACCACCACGAATTGCCGCTGATTCGGCCAGATTTAACGGCGTCGCTTTACTGCCATTATTAAATGTAGTACCACGACCGGTAAACAGGCGGGTGATTTCGGCTTGATCAACAGTGGCAGCATTTGACGGATGCACAATCACCGCAACTTCAGCCATGGCCGAAGATGCTGTGATTGCCGTAAGCAGGGTAATCGTTTTTAACCAGTTCATGGTTGTCTCCAATACTTAAAATACTAAATCCACGCCAACCGCTACCAGGCTGTCTTTTTGGTTGGTGATATTATTTTCCGACGATGTCAATTCCACTTTGAATGCCGCCGCAGGGTGGAAGTCGTAACGCATTCCAATATTCCAACTTGTATTGTCATATTCCTGACTCGCGACGACCGCTGCGATGGGCGCTAATAGTGGAAAGTTTGCAGGTAATCCCGCATAAATTTCAGGTTTGGAGCTATCGTCATCTTTTTCATAGGAGATATAAGGCGTAAGGCTATCAAACCGATGCCCCAGCGAAACATAATAAGATTTCTGGTCGGCATAAAAAGAATTGTCAACTTTTACTCGGGTATATTCTGCGACCATAAGCCAATCATTCCGGTCGTAGTTCACACCAAAACCCAAGAAACTACCGTCATCTTCATTGAAATCAATAGCTTTGACGATAGAATTAAGCCCGGCACCATTCAATGCATTGAACAGTGGGTCAAACACGGGAGCATTGACCGTGACGGCACCAATCAAATAAGCGACCCGCACTGATAGCCAATCCTGACTTAATTCCCAGCTAGCGCCTAAAATGTTATTAATTTGCGCCGGAGCTTTGGTACCTTGCAGCGTGACTTCACCGTCATACGCTCCAAATACCAACTGCACATTCGACTGAATATCGTTAAAACTGCCGGAGTGATAAAGTGAAACACCCTCAATGGTATCGAAGCCTAAGTCATAAACACTTTGTGGCGTGCGCAACCAATCATAGGCATAACCCACATCACGGAAATCAGAGTACTTATAAAACGGGGTCCGTAAACGTCCGGCATTAAGCCGCCAAGCCTCATCAATTTGATACGTTAAAAAAGCCCACTCGAATGTTGCGTCAAAATCATTATTGCCACGCGCCATCAACTGCGCAGTCACTGACAGCTTTTCACCTAAATCAGATTGAAATTGAATGGCGAATAAGCTTTCGTTTTTAAAATCAATCTCATCGCTATAGCCGTACAACGAATCACCGCTGCTTGCTTTGCCCGCTTTAATCGATGCAAAACCATTTATATTTACTTCTGCCTGAGTTGCAGAACTACAAACAGCTATAGCGACCATTGTCGCTAACCACGTTTTTTTCATCAGAACATCTCCATTTACTAAAGGCGTTATACTCACTAGCCTAGCCAACGAGTTAAAAAAAACCAGCAAACTCAAAACTATAAATTTAGTTCCCGACTCGGCTGCATTTAAAAAGGACGGGCTTAATATGAAGTTTTAGCGACTTACAACACATGACTGGCGGCCAGTGATAATAACCAGCCGTCGTGACTGGTTATTCAATGTGAATAAAAACAGTATGTTAGACTTTTTGTCAAATCGGCTAGTGCCCTTCACTGACCATATTCACGGTGTACTTAGGAATTTCCACCACCAAGTCTTCATCGGCAATGCGCGCCTGGCAGCCTAAACGAGATTCAGGTTCCAAGCCCCAAGCTTTATCTAGCATGTCTTCTTCAAGCTCTTCACTTTCATTCAGGCTATAAAAACCCTCACGCACAATGATATGACAAGTGGTGCAAGCACAGGACTTTTCGCAGGCGTGTTCAATAGAAATGCCATTGCGCAGCGCTACATCTAACACGGTTTCGCCTTTTTCAGCAGAAAGTGCGGCGCCTTCCGGACAGAGCTCAGCATGGGGTAAAAAAATAATTTGTGGCATGTTACACCTCGTCGACGTTGTGCCCTTGCAGGGCTTGCCGGATTGAATTGTCCATCCGGCGGGCGGCAAACTCGTCGGTGATATGATTGGTTTTATCAATAGCAGCTTTGATCGCCACGGTGTTTTCACTCTGTGCGAGTAATTTAAGCTCTGACAGCGCTTGTTCAATTTCTAATAATTCAGCAGAACCTAGCAAATGTGCATCCGCCGAAATCGCGGCACTAACCGCCTCCCAAACCCGACTCGCTTCCACTTGCTGCTCACGCAACAACCGAAGTTGCATATCTTGTTTGGCGTATTGCATGGAGCTTTGGATCATCGTTGCCACCTGATCATCAGATAAGCCGTAGGAAGGCTTCACCTGAATACTGGCGCTGACGCCGCTGGATTTTTCTTGCGCTGTGACGCTCAGCAAGCCATCGGCATCGACTTGAAAAGTGACCCGAATATGCGCGCCACCGGCTGCCATTGGCGGAATGTCGGTGAGGTTAAACTTGGCCAGTGAACGACAATCAGCGACCAGCTCGCGCTCGCCTTGCAGCACATGCAATGACATCGCGGTTTGACCATCTTTAAAAGTGGTAAATTCTTGTGCCCGTGCGACTGGAATAATGGTGTTGCGAGGAATGATTTTTTCAACTAGGCCGCCCATGGTTTCTAAACCAAGTGACAGCGGGATCACATCAAGCAATAAGGTGTCAGCATCTGATTTATTCCCGACCAGCACATTGGCTTGGATCGCAGCGCCAATAGCCACCACTTTATCCGGATCGATTGATGTCAGTGGTTCTGCTGCAAAAAATTCAGCAACGGCAGCGCGCACTTGCGGCACACGGGTCGAGCCGCCCACCAGCACCACTTGCGCCACTTCATCTGCCGATAAGCCAGCATCGCGCAGCGTTTGTTTACAAGCGCGGATAGTTTTGCGGAGCAAGGGTTGAATTAAAGTGTCGAAATGCTCGCGCGTTAAACTCAGCGTTAAAGCGCCTTTTTTTGTAGCTAAATCAAAGGCATAACTTTCGTTGTCCGACAACTGCTCTTTAATTTGCCGCGCCAGCTGCAGATGTTGCCGCAAGCTTTGATGCGATAATGCAGTTTCACCACTTTGCTGTTGTAGCCAGGTGACAATGGCGTGATCAAAATCATCACCGCCAAGCGCCGAATCACCGCCGGTCGCCAGTACTTCAAACACACCGCGCTTTAAACGCAGAATAGAAATATCAAAGGTGCCACCGCCCAAGTCATATACCGCGACCACACCTTCTTGACCAGAATCCAAGCCATAGGCTAAAGCCGCGGCTGTGGGCTCATTCAGTAAACGTAACACGTTCAACCCAGCCAATTTTGCCGCATCTTTCGTTGCTTGGCGCTGTGCATCATCAAAGTAGGCGGGAACCGTAATCACCACCCCTGTGAGCTCGCCGCCTAACGTTTGGCTAGCCGTGTCGGCCAGTGTTGCTAGAATTTCCGCCGAGACTTCAACCGGGTTTTTTACGCCTTGGACAGTATCAATCGCCACCAAACCTTGCTGGTCCACCAATAGATAAGGCAGTTGTTGTGCTTGCGCTACGGTTTCAGCGTAACCACGGCCCATCAAACGTTTCACCGAAAAGATACTATTGTGCGGATCGGCAACAGCGGCAGCAATGGCGGCCTTACCCACCACAACTTTATCAGCAAGATATTGCACCACAGAAGGAAGCATGTCTTCGCCAGCCGCATTTTGCAACGTAGTTGCTTGACCACTTCGTACTGTCGCCACCAACGAGTTGGTGGTGCCAAGATCAATACCGGCAGCTAGTTTATGTTGATGTGGCGCGGCGCTTTGGCCAGGTTCAGCGATTTGTAATAAAGCCATAGTTGGATTTAGTCTTGTAGTTGTTGTTCGATTAACTCCAGCTCGTGCTGTAGTTTAAAGAAAAATTTAAGTTTGCGGATTATATCAGCCGCTTGCAGATCCTGCTCGTGCTGATTGGCTTCAAGCGCCTTCGCAAGTTGGCGCAATAGCACATTCTTTTGTTGTTGGATTTGTTGTTCAGCTTCGTCAATCAAAGCATAAGGATCTGAAGAATGCAGGATATCGCCAAGCAGCTCCCGCAGTTCCATTTGTTGCATCAGAAAAGTGGTGTCAGTGAAACTGCGTTGCTCTTGGCTAATTTTAACGCCACGCAACGCTAATAAGTGCTCGGCACGCAACAACGGTTGCTTCAAGCTGTGATAGGCATCATTAATGTTGGCGGCTTGTTGCACTGCCAATAACCGATCTCGCTCCGAACCTGCGGCATAATTGTCCGGATGAAAATTCCGTTGCAGTTCTAAATAGCGGGTGCCAAGTTCAGTCAGATCAAGATCAAACTGCGCTGGCACCTGAAACAGCTGGAAATAATTCATCGAACCGCCAAATCAGACCGTAAAACTTTCGCCGCAACCACATTCGCCATTGACGTTCGGGTTGTTAAACTGAAAACCTTCGTTGAGGCCTTCTTTGACAAAATCTAATTGTGTACCGTCGATATACACCAGACTTTTGCCGTCGACAATCAGCTTCAGATCATCATGCTCAAACACCTGGTCGTCGTCATTGAGGTCATCAACAAATTCCAGCACATACGCCAAGCCAGAACAGCCGGTGGTTTTCACACCAACCCGCAGGCCTACACCTTTGCCCCGGTTCGTCAAAAAGCTGCGAACGCGATCGGCAGCTGCCGCCGTCATTGAAATGGCCATAACGACTTAGCTCCCGTGACGAGATTTATAGTCAGCGATTGCTGCTTTAATGGCATCTTCGGCCAAAATAGAGCAGTGAATTTTCACCGGAGGCAGCGCCAATTCTTGCGCGATGTCGGTGTTTTTAATTTCTGCCGCTTCGTCCAAGCTTTTGCCTTTGACCCATTCAGTGACCAATGAACTTGAAGCGATGGCACTGCCGCAACCGTAAGTCTTGAACTTGGCATCTTCAATAATGCCTTGTGCGTTTACTTTGATTTGCAGTTTCATCACGTCACCACAGGCTGGCGCTCCAACCATGCCGGTGGCAACAGTTGGGTCATCTTTGGCAAAAGCGCCAACATTGCGTGGATTTTCGTAGTGATCGATTACTTTTTCGCTATAAGCCATGATTTGTTACCTCGTTCAACTGCACTGCTCTGTTATACCCGTCATCCTTAAGGATACGGGGTTGTTGACTTCATTCATTCGCCGCCGTCACATAGATAACTAGGCTCCAGCGGTCTCATGATTTCGTCGCCTACCCGCGTATTCAATGATTTTGGGTATAAACCAGAGCGCCAAAGGGTGATCTATTAACAACTAAAATTAATGTGCCACCCAGGCTACTGTATTTAAATCAACACCATCTTTGTACATATCCCAAAGTGGCGACATCGCGCGAAGCTTATCAATCGCTTCGTGGACAATTTTAATGGTGTGGTCAATTTGTTCTTCGGTGGTAAAACGACCGATACTGAACCGAATCGAGCTATGCGCCAATTCGTCAGTTAAGCCTAAAGCACGCAGCACATAAGAAGGTTCTAAACTCGCTGAAGTACAAGCGGATCCAGAAGACACCGCGATGTCTTTCAGCGCCATAATCAGCGACTCGCCTTCGACATAGTTAAAACTGATGTTGGTAATACCCGGCACGCGTTTATCAGCATCGCCATTTAAAAACACCTGTTCAATATCTTGGATGCCGTCCCACAACCGCTGGCGCAGTGTGGCAAAACGAGCATTTTCAGTAGCCATTTCTTCTTTAGCAATACGGAAAGCTTCGCCCATCGCAACAATCTGGTGCGTCGGTAACGTACCTGAACGCATACCACGTTCATGACCGCCACCGTGCGTCTGCGCTTCTAAGCGAATGCGTGGTTTGCGGCGCACATACAAAGCACCGATGCCTTTTGGACCATAAATTTTGTGGGCAGAGAACGACATCAAATCAACTTTTAATGTCTGCAAATCGATGTCAACTTTGCCAGCTGCTTGCGCTGAATCGACATGAAAAACGGTGCCATTGGCACGGCATAACTCGCCAATTGCCGCGATATCCTGAATCACGCCAATTTCGTTGTTGACGAACATCACACTGACGACCGTGGTATCAGGACGCATCGCGGCTTTTAGCTTGTCCAAGTCCAGTAAACCACTGGCTTCAACGTCTAAATAAGTCACTTCAAAACCTTCACGTTCTAGCGCACGCATAGTGTCTAAGGTTGCTTTGTGTTCAGTTTTGCAGGTAATCAGATGCTTACCTTTTTTATGATAAAACTGCGCCGCGCCTTTAATTGCCAGGTTATTCGATTCAGTCGCGCCAGAAGTGAGCACGATTTCGCGTGGATCAGCATTGATTAAATCGGCAATTTGACTGCGGGCAATTTCCACGGCTTCTTCGGCTTGCCAGCCGAAACGATGCGAGCGCGATGCCGGATTACCAAAATCGCCATCCATGGTTAGGAACTGCATCATTTTTTCTGCAACTCGCGGGTCAACTGGGGTGGTTGCGGCATAATCTAAATAAATCGGTAACTTCATGTTGTGCTCCGTCTGCAGCCTACAGCTGGCAGCTGACTTCAATTTCAGTTTCAGGGTTCTTTAATTTGCGGTTGTCCTGCCGCTTGGCCACACTTTGAATTTCATTCTGGCTGACCAATTCACCCAAAGTAATTTGGGTTAAAAAATCTTCGATACGAGTGCTTAAGTCACTCCACAGCGTATGGGTTAGGCATTTGGCGCCACCTTGGCAATCCGACTTTCCCTGACAGCGAGTGGCATCAACGGATTCATCGACTGCACTGATCACTTCAGACACTGAAATTTCAGCTGCTGGCCGACCCAACTGATAACCGCCACCAGGGCCTCTTACGCTGCTGACTAGTCCGTGTTTACGTAACCTAGCAAATAATTGTTCAAGATAAGATAAGGAAATTTCTTGTCGCGCCGAAATGTCTGCCAGCGGCACCGGGCCTGTGTTGGTATGTAATGCGACATCTAACATTGCTGTCACGGCATACCGACCCTTGGATGTTAACCGCATCTGAACTCCACTTCATTTCGACTACAGAATGACGCAAATTGTACATTCCTGACTGATTTAGTCAAGTATTAATCCGACTAAAACAGTCAAGTATTCGGCAAAGGCCTATCGCGCTTTTGCTAGCCATGACGTCAGATTGTAGGGTCAAATTCTTCGTGTGATTTTTTGCGTTGCACGGCAGCTTCCCGCTCAGCAGCTAAAAAGGCTTCATCCCCAATGTTCATGGTTGGCACCGCACCACACACGTCGCCGCCAAGCTGATTGACGCTCTGACAAAGCTCTGCCACTTTAGTATCCAAACATTGCATATGATCAAGCATCCGCCCGATGGCATTGGCGACCGGATCCGGATTATCACTAGCGACCGCATAAGCATCAAAACCGAATTTTCTCGCCAGATTTTGCCGTTGTTCACTCACTTCTGCATCTTGTTTGGCGACAATCCGCCCCGGAATACCGACCACGGTTGCACCAGGCGGAACGTCTTTGACCACCACAGCATTCGAGCCAATGCGGGCATTTTCACCGACATACAATGGGCCTAACACTTTGGCTCCGGCGCCTATCACCACATTGTTACCTAAAGTAGGGTGACGTTTACCCGGATTCCAACTAGTCCCGCCTAAAGTCACACCATGATACAAAGTGACGTCATCACCGATTTCAGCGGTTTCACCAATCACTACACCCATGCCATGGTCGATGAAAAAACGCCGACCAATTTTCGCGCCAGGGTGAATTTCTACACCTGTTAGCCATCGAGCAATCGTGCTTAAAAACCGCGCCAACCATTTCCAGTCAGCCAGCCATAACCGATGGTTCATCCGGTGCCACCAAATGGCATGCAAGCCGGGATAATTGGTTAACACCTCAAACGAGCTACGCGCCGCCGGATCGCGGTCAAATACACTGCGAATATCTTCTTTAATGCCAGCAAACATACATTGTCCTTGTGACCGAACGGTCAACTACCCTAATTAGTCGTTTTGATTGTCGAGCTTATGCTTACGCTGCATCGAGGTTAATATGCCACGTAATATATTCAATTCCGCATCTTCCGGCCTTGCCCTGGTAAACAATCGCTTGAGCTTACTCATCACGACACCTGGATGCTGCTTGATGATAAAGCCGGTATCGTTCAGCGTTTGCTCCAAATGCAGGTAAAAACGCTCCATTTGCTCAGAGCTCGGGTACACCGTTTCATCAACTTCTGCCGCTTTTGGAAGATTGGCAAGTGCAGCGACACGGACTTCATAAGCGACTATTTGCACCGCCATGGCCAAATTTAGTGAGCTATATTCTGGATTGGCTGGAATGCAGACGTGAAAGTTACACAATTGAAGTTCTTCATTAGTTAAACCACTGCTTTCTCGCCCAAACACCAGTGCAACGGGCATTTTTTGCGCTTCCAACACGGCTTTTTCACCACATTCGCGCGGTTCCAACATCGGCCAAGATAAGGTGCGAGACCTAGCACTGGCGCCGACAATAAAGCCACAATCGCTAATCGCATCTTCAAGTTTTTCAACAACTTTTGCATTTGCCAGCACTTCGCTGGCGCCTGCCGACAATGCGTAGGCCTGCCCGTCGGGCAGTTCTTTCGGAGACACTAACCACAACTGGCTTAAACCCATGGTTTTCATCGCCCGGGCGACCGAGCCAATATTGCCGGTATGGGAAGTGCCGACTAACACAATACGGATTTGATCTAACATGAGGCGAAAATTCCAGGAAAAAACACAGCGGCTGAAAAAAGAGCGGTATTTTAGCATATTGGAATTCGCACTGTGCAGTAAAAATAGCAGTCTGGACATCTAACGATCGAAATAGTTAATTGGCACGTACCCTGCGATGCAAATCTCAGTTTGCGACTGCAAAGCGCGTTCAGCTTTGCTAAACTAGCGCCGCTCTGCTGAAGAGCGTCTTCTCAACAAAAAGGATCGATCGCATGAAAGCTTTGACCCCGTTCGTTGTCATCTCTACTTTATTATTTTCTCAAACTGCCAGCATGAGCGTTCACGCCAGTGAAGCAGATATTCAGGCTGCAGTGAATCATCCGGTGCGCAGCGCCGCCAACAAAGCCCGGGATGTCCATCGTCACCCGGTAGAAACCTTAAGTTTTTTTGAAGTTTTACCAACCAGTACCGTCGTTGAAGTATCGCCGGGTAGCGGCTGGTATACTGAAATTCTGGCACCGTTACTCAAAGAAAAAGGTAAGTATTACGCCGCGCATCAGCCGGCGGACGCCACATCAGAATATGCCAAAAAAACGCTCAGTGCATTTCATGCCAAACTGGCTGCGGACCCGGTATATACCAATGTTTCTGTCACCGGTTTTGCCGCGGATAAAGAGTACGCTATTGCCCCTGCCGGCAGCGCCGATGTGGTGTTGACCTTTCGCAACCTGCACAACTGGTATATGCAAAAAGGCGAAGAAAGCTTATTAACCGCCTATAAAAGTTTCTATACCGCACTCAAACCAGGTGGCGTGTTAGGTGTGGTTGAACACCGCCTGCCAGAAGCCAAAGCCAGTGGCGATTGGACTAAATCTGGTTATGTCCCGCAAAGTTTGGCCGTCAAAGTAGCGTTGCAAGCGGGTTTTGTGCTGGAAGGCACCAGTGAAGTGAACGCAAATCCAAAAGATACCGCCGATCATCCAAAAGGCGTCTGGACTTTACCGCCATCATTGGCACTTAAAGATCAGGATAAAGCGAAGTATTTAGCCATCGGCGAAAGCAACCGAATGACGCTGAAATTTCGCAAGCCGGCAGCTAAATAAGCTGACACTGCATAATTTGTAACTTAAAAAGTGGGTTCTTCGATGAAAGTTCTTGTGATAGGCGGCGGTGGCCGCGAACACGCGCTGGCGTGGAAAGCTGCACAATCGCCAATGGTCAGCCAGGTATTTGTGGCGCCGGGAAATGCTGGGACGGCTCTAGAGTCTAATCTGAAAAACGTGCCGATTGCCGCCGATGATGTGCCATCTTTGCTGGCATTTGCACAAAAAGAGCAGATTGAACTGACGATTGTCGGGCCTGAAGCGCCGCTGGCTCGGGGGGTGGTGGATAGTTTCCGCGCCCATGGTTTGGCTATTTTTGGCCCAACACAAGCCGCAGCGCAGCTAGAAAGTTCAAAAGCTTTTGCCAAAGACTTTCTGGCGCGCCACCAGATCCCCACCGCAAGTTACGGAACTTTTAGCGATGTCGCCGCAGCCAAAGCTTATGTCACAGCGCAAGGCACGCCGATTGTCATTAAAGCCGACGGTTTAGCCGCCGGCAAAGGTGTCATTATTGCGCAAACTGAAACGGAAGCTTTTGCCGCGATTGACGACATGCTGTCAGGCAACAAATTTGGCGATGCCGGCAGTCGGGTGGTGATTGAAGAGTTTTTAGTCGGTGAAGAAGCATCCTTTATTGTGATGGTCGATGGCAAAAATGCCCTGGCGTTTGCCTCCAGTCAGGATCACAAAGCGCGTGATGACGCCGACCAAGGCCCGAACACTGGCGGCATGGGTGCGTATTCGCCGGCTCCGGTGGTGACACCTGCGGTTCATGATTGGGCGATGCAGCACGTTATTTACCCGACCGTCAATGGCATGGCCGCTGAAGGCACCGTTTATACTGGCTTTTTGTATGCTGGTTTAATGGTTGCACCCAACGGCACCTGTAAAGTGTTGGAATTTAACTGTCGCTTTGGCGATCCTGAAACGCAGCCGATTATGCTGCGGCTACAGTCAGATTTAGTCCAGCTGTGCCAAAACGCAGTTGCTGGCACACTTGATCAGACGCAAATCGACTTCGACAGTCGCGCTGCGGTGGGTGTGGTGCTCGCAGCGGGTGGTTATCCGGATGAGTATCGCAAAGGCGATGTGATTTTGGGTCTGCCGCAAGCTGATAATCGTGAAGCGAAAGTGTTTCATGCCGGAACCCAACTCCAAGACGGCAAGGTGCTGACTGCCGGTGGCCGAGTGCTTTGCGCCACCGCGTTGGGCGCTAATGTCACCGAAGCGCAACAAGCAGCTTATCAGCTGGTTGACCAAATCCATTGGGACGGAGTCTTTAGCCGCCGTGATATTGGCTATCGCGCTATTGCACGTGAGCAACAAAGCTAATCTCAGGGCACACTACATAGCCACAACAGCAGCAACAACGCCAACAAAAGCGTTGGCTGTTGCAGAAACACAATGCAAGTTGGCCGGATGTCTGTTCCGGCCAACTTATTTCCAAGCCCGCTGTTTTTCTAAACCCGCTTTCTAAACCCACTTTCTAAACCCGCTTTCTAAACACAATGCCGTTCTGGATAACTTATTTCTGCCGTGTTCTGTCTTGCATGGCTTGCCAAAAACCTGAACTTGATTAAGCTGTTGCAAGGATAACTCCCCTCTACTTTTTCCTAGCAGGAAATTCCGATGCCGGCACCGCTGATTCAAAAATTGGTTCTACCTTTTGCACTAAGTTTATTGTCATGGCAAGTCGCCGCCAGTTGTCGCACCGATTTTACGCCGGTGCCGCAAATTCAGGGCGACAGCAGCCAAAGCCCACTGCTGGGCACGACCCTGACCACGCAAGGAGTGGTTCTGGGTACCATTTACCCCGGTAGTAAACAACCGGCATTGCTGATTCAAAATAATCAACCTGACGACAACCCGGCAACTTCAGAAGCACTGCTGATTGCTGATAGTTCATTGGCGGATCTCTACCAACCAGGCCAACTGGTACAAATCACCGGTACGGTTCGGGAACTCAGTCAAATGACAGCCTTGACCAACATCAGCGCCAGTGCCATCTGTGCCGAGCAACAACCCGTGCCAAAACTGCAGGTACAGTTACCGGTTGCACAATTGACAGATTGGGAAGCGTTGGAAGGGCAATATCTGATATTTCCACAAACACTTATTGTGAATGACAGCTACCCGTTGGCTCGTTATGGCGAAATTCTGTTAGCCGATCGTCGTTTAATGGTGGCCACTGAGGTCAAAAAACCAGGCACCGCAGCGCAGGATTTTGAAACGCAACAACAACGCCATGAACTATGGCTGGACGATCACAGTACTCGACAAAACCCAGAACCAATTCCTTATCCAAGCGGTGGCCTTAGTGCCAAAAAAACGGTGCGGGTGGGTGACGAAGTGCGCGCGGTTGAGGGTTTTTTAGTACAGACCAAAGCCGGTTACCGTCTACTACCGACCAAAGCACCACAATTTACTGCTGCCAACCCGCGTAATCATCAGCCAAAAGCTAAACCAGCTGGCGCCCTGCGGATTGCCAGTTTTAACGTACTGAACTTTTTCACCGGCGCCGGCCAAACCCCACAGTTTCCAACAAAACGTGGGGCCAGCAATGCCGAAGAACTTGTTCGCCAGCAAGCCAAGATGATTGCTGCGCTGAGTGCGATGGACGCTGATATTATTGGTTTATTGGAAGTTGAGAATAACGGTTACGGCGCTGATAGTGCACTGGCCACCATCGTCACGCTGTTGAATCAACAACTGGGTGCAGACACCTTTGCTTTTGTACAAACCGCAGAAAAACCTGGGACTGACCAAATCAAAGTGGCGTTAATTTACCGCACTGCCGCAGTCAAACAGATTGGACAACCGATGCTGAATGTCAGCGGCCCATTTGCACGCGGTAGCCGGGCGCCCTTAGTACAAAGCTTCCTGCATCAAGCTTCGGCCACGCCGTTGACCGTCAGTGTCAATCATTTCAAATCCAAAGGTAGTTGTCCGAAACAGCAAAGCGCTGATAGCGATAATAATGACGGCCAGTCGTGCTGGAATGCTAGTCGCGTCAACGCGGCCAAAACATTGGCAAGCTGGCTCGCGACCAACCCCACCGGCCAACCAACATCGAAGCAGCTCGTGATTGGTGATTTAAATGCCTATCGGATGGAAGATCCGGTGGCAACCTTAGAACAGTCCGGTTGGCAACATTTGCCGGGCGGTCTTGAAAAAAATAGCGCGGCGCATTGGTCTTTTGTGTTTAAAGGCCGTTCCGGTAGCCTTGATCACGCCCTAGCGACACCTGCGCTTGCCGAGAAACTCGTGCAATTTGAACACTGGCATATTAATGCCGATGAACCAGCCGTGCTTGATTACAATATGGAACACAAATCAAAATCACAGCTAAAGAACTTATACGCGCCAACGCCATTCCGATCATCAGATCATGACCCTTTGGTGATGGACTTTAAATTCTAAGTTGCCATCGCGCTTGATGTTAATCAGTCAGCGCGATGTCCTCGCTGAACATGGCAGGCGGACCGGGTAACAGCGGTTCCGCCGCGACATTCCCTTTACAGCGTTAAAATTGCCCGCACCACGATACTCACCAGACAGCCCATACCGAGTGTCCAGATCAGCGAGCGCAATAACGCTTTATCCATGATATACAACACGATATACAAAATACGGCAGAGGACAAAAAACCATGCCAATAGCTGCATCGTCGTGTCGTAGTTGCCGCTGATCACACAACTTAAGAGCGCGGCCAGAAATAACTGTAATGCTTCAAAACTATTGTAATGCGCAGCGGTCGCGCGTTGCCCCACCCCTTCGAGTTTTACTTGCTGCGCGCGAGGATGATGATTGTCATAACCACCCAGTTGATGCATTGCTTTTGCCACCGGAATTTTTGCCAGGTAAGGCAACAACATCACCGCCAGTAACGCCAATAACAGCGCGCTCATGGTTTGGCTGCTGGTGGCTGACAAACAAAGGCCAATTGTTTGTGATCCACACTAAAACTAAACCGACTGAGCGTGCCCTGACAATAGGCGCTAAGATCCAGCCAGCGCTGCCAACTTTGACTACCCGCCTGCCAGCTATACAACGTCTGCTCGGCCGAGGTAATCAATACCTCTTTTGACCACCAGCGAACATCCTGCGCTTGTTCTGGTAACAGCAGCAGCGGCGCACTCGTTTGCCCCGTCTGACTATCGAACTGGCGTAGCGCTAAACGATCGCCAGCACGCTCAGTAAAATAACCTTGCTGTGTACCCGGACGCCACGCCAGAGCACGCCCGATATTTTTCGCCAGCGTGGTTACGTCACCGGCAGCGTTACGATAAGCAATCTGATGATCGGCCTCGTCTTTTCCCAGAATAAATAACAAAACATCGTTTGAAGGTCCCCAAGCGTGATAACCCACCCCGGCAACATCGGCCAACAATACCGCCGGCGCGCCAGCGATGGGTAGCCGCCATAACCGCTGCTTGCCGTCGGCTTCCACCACCACAGCTGACAACGCTTGCTCGCCAGGTAACCGCGTCGGTGAATACTCACTCAACGTCGTCGCGTGAAATATATCCAGCTTGCCGCTTTGAATCTCAAAACGGGCAATATCCATCTGACTTTTGTCGCCACTGCCTTGTTGCGAAGTAAAATACAACAAGCTGCCATCGGCGCTGAATTCGGGTTGATTATGATAGCCTGTGGTCGTATTCACTTGTTTCACTTGGCTTATTTTATGGCCCTGCAAATCTGCCAGATACACATTATACGAAGGAACTGACACTGGCATTGCTGGGGGCGCTGTTTGCGCGCTGACACTGCTAGCAGCGGCAGCAGCGATAAAGACAAAATAACGAGTTAAAGCTGACATTTGACGTCCTATTCAGGGTGACGGTGGCGACTGCACCGAAAAGCGGTTGCGAAGCTTTCACTTTATCCTTTAAGGTAGGGTCAGGGCAATTATAGATAAGAGCAAAAATGTCAGATAAAAATCCAATTATTGCCGTGACCGGGTCCAGTGGCGCTGGCACCAGTACCACCACAAACTCTTTTTCGCATATTTTCAGAAGTTTAGGTATCGATGCCGCGATGGTGGAAGGTGATTGTTTTCATCGTTTCAGCCGACCGGAAATGGACGTAGCAGTCCGGAAAGCTAAAGAACAAGGCAAATCCATTAGTTATTTTGGCGCGGAAGCCAACGATTTTGGCGCCTTGGAAAATTGTTTTTCGCATTATGCCGAGCATGGCATTTCTAAAGTCCGCCGTTATTTACACACCTTTGATGAAGCAGTGCCTTACAACCAACTCCCAGGCACCTTCACGCCGTGGCAGGATTTACGACCAGATACCGATGTATTGTTTTACGAAGGCTTGCATGGCGGCGTGGTCACCGACCATCACAATGTGGCGCAGCATGTCGATTTGCTGATTGGCATGGTGCCGATTGTTAACTTGGAGTGGATCCAGAAAATTATCCGCGACACCTCAGAGCGTGGTCACTCACGCGAAGCGGTGCAGGCCAGTATTGTGCGCAGTATGGATGATTATATTAATCACATTACGCCGCAGTTTTCCCGCACCCATATTAATTTCCAGCGGGTGCCGACCGTCGATACGTCAAACCCCTTTAGCGCCAAAGGCATTCCATCACTGGATGAAAGTTTTGTCGTGATCCGCTTTCGGGGCATTAAACATGTCGATTTCCCGTATTACCTGCAGATGATCAATGGCTCTTTTATGTCACGGGTCAATACGCTAGTGGTACCGGGCGGCAAAATGGGGTTAGCGATGGAGCTGATTTTAACGCCGCTTATTGAAGAGCTGATGCTCAAACGTCGGCAGGCGCGTGGGCAGATTAATTGGCTGGAATGATCGCCATCAATAAAAACGCCGGTGATTCACTTTGCATGCTGCACATTGAATCACCGGCATTGACCGAGCAATATGACCAATGATTGCGCTATTACGCCCAGTTCAGGATCACTTTTCCTGATTGACCCGAGCACATAATTTCAAAGCCTTGTTGAAAATCAGCCATCGGCATTTCGTGGGTGATCATCGGCGTTAAATCTAAACCGGATTGGATCAAACTGGCCATTTTGTACCAGGTTTCGAACATCTCCCGGCCGTAAATACCTTTAATTACTAACCCTTTGAAAATGACTTTGTTCCAATCGACCGCCATATCCGAAGGCGGAATACCGAGCATGGCAATTTTGCCACCGTGGTTCATGGTATCGAGCATTAACCGAAACGCCGAAGGCACACCGGACATTTCCAAACCCACGTCAAAACCTTCGGTCATGCCCAGTTCGGTCATCACGGTTTTTAAGTCTTCTTTGCTGACATCAACGGCACGGGTGGCGCCCATTTTTTCGGCGAGTGCTAACCGAAATGGATTGACGTCCGTGATCACTACATGTCTCGCGCCCACGTGCCGGGCAACGGCCGCCGCCATAATACCAATCGGGCCTGCGCCACTGATCAACACATCTTCGCCGACTAAATCAAACGATAAAGCGGTGTGCACGGCATTACCAAAGGGGTCAAAAATGGCGGCGATATTGTCCGGAATATTGTCCGGAATTTTAAAAGCGTTAAACGCGGGGATCACCAGATATTCAGCAAACGAACCTTGCCGATTGACGCCCACGCCGATGGTGTTGCGGCACAGATGCACTCGGCCAGCGCGGCAATTACGGCAATGACCGCAGACTAAATGGCCTTCACCAGAGACTCGGTCGCCGACGACAAAACCGCGAACTTCAGAGCCCATGCCAACCACTTCGCCAACATATTCATGCCCGACCACCATGCCATGCGGAATGGTATTTTGCGCCCACTCATCCCATTTGAAGATGTGCACATCAGTGCCGCAAATAGCGGTTTTTTTAATTTTAATCAGCACATCGTTCGGGCCAACCTCGGGCATCGGCACGTCGGTTTGCCAAATGCCTGGTTCTGCTTTTAATTTCGCTAATGCTTTCATGCTGTTACCTCAGGCGATGACGCCCATATCTTTACCAATTCGAATAAAGGCAGCAATGGCTTTATCCAGCTGTGTTTTGCTATGCGCCGCAGAAATTTGCGTGCGGATCCGCGCTTGCCCTTTAGGTACCACTGGGAACGAAAAACCGACCACATAAATGCCTTGTTCCAACATGCGCCGCGCAAATTCTGAGGCCACTTTGGCATCACCGAGCATCACCGGAATAATAGCGTGATCTTTACCAGCCAACGTGAAACCAGCGGCCGACATTTTTTCACGGAAATAAGCCGCGTTATCCCACAGCTTAGCGCGCAGTTCATCGCCTTGCGCCAGCATATCCAACACTTTGATTGAGGCAGTGACGATAGAAGGCGCCAAACTGTTGGAAAATAAATACGGCCGCGAGCGCTGACGTAGCCATTCAATCACTTCTTTTTTACCCGAAGTATAACCGCCGGACGCGCCGCCTAAGGCTTTACCTAAAGTACCGGTGAGAATATCAACGCGGTCTAAGACATCACAATACTCGTGAGTACCACGGCCTTTTTTTCCAACAAAACCAACCGCATGACTATCATCAACCATCACCATGGCATTGTATTTATCCGCCAGATCACAAATTGATTTTAAATCGGCAATGACACCGTCCATGGAGAACACACCATCGGTCGCGATCAATTTATGTCGCGCACCGTCGGCATCGGCTTGTTGTAATTGTGCTTCTAATTCGGCCATATGGTTATTGGCATAACGGTAACGCTTGGCTTTACATAACCGCACGCCGTCAATAATAGAAGCGTGATTGAGCGCATCAGAAATGACCGCATCTTCTGCGCCCAAAATAGTTTCAAACAAGCCGCCGTTGGCGTCAAAGCAGCTGGAGTACAAAATGGTGTCTTCGGTACCCAAAAATTCACTGATTTTTGCTTCGAGTTGTTTGTGAATGTCCTGAGTGCCGCAGATAAACCGCACCGACGCCACGCCAAAACCGTGGCTGTCGAGACCTTGCTGCGCCGCTTGAATCAGCTCGGCGGAATTGGCTAAACCTAAGTAGTTGTTGGCACAGAAATTTAGTACTTGCTGGCCGCCCACAGTAACGTCAGAAAACTGCTGGGATGTGATAATACGCTCGGCTTTATACAAACCTTCGTTTTTCACTTCATCGATTTGTTGTTGTAGTTGGGTCAGAAAAGAGGTGGTACGCATGAAGCCCTCCTGTAGGGGGTTGCGGCTATTAGATAAAAACGCTGCCATTGTAATAGTGAAAGCCCTGCAAAGCAGCGCTTTTTTTCAGCTTTGCGGCAAATGGGCAACAGGTCGGGGCAGCACTCGATCAAACCAGCTGCCCCTCGGCCTGCCACAGATCATTGCAGCCGCGTCAAAGTCGAAATTAATTCAGCACCGGTTGACCTGCCAAATGCTGATAATGCAGCTGCAGTTTATGAATTCGCGACATGGCATGGCTGGTTGCATAAGGTTTAAATAACAAAATAACCTTCAGCACACCTTGATAAACATGTTGCTGCTCGATGGCGGCATGTGGCGCTTGTGTTTTTAAATAGCTAATCCAAAACGTCACGACCAGTTTGATGGTGTGGGCAAAGGTCGGAATATCTTGCTCGTCAATGGCAATCACTTCAGCTTGTTTTAAGGCGTGCAACACCGAAATGACTTTCGTGAGCACTCCTTTTTGCACCAACAAATAATCTTGTTGCAACGCCGCATCGCGCGCCAGAATATCCGGCAGGTTGGCGTAGAAAAAATGAAAACGCCACATCAACTCAAATACCACATCTAGATATTGCGCGAGCGCATCCAGCGCTTCTGACGCGCGGCTGGGTGGCTGAATACGCTGCTCTAATAGCTTGGCGTACTCTTTAAAAATATGGCGAACGATGTCTTCTTTATTACGGAAATGGTAATACAAATTACCAGGGCTGATGCCAAGATGGGCTGCAATGTGATTGGTGGTCACCTGCCGTTCGCCCTGTTGGTTAAACAGTTCGATACTGGCCTGCAGTATTTTGTCTTTGGTTCGTAGCTTTTTTTCCATAACGAGCACGGGCTTATTTTTTTATGAATTATTTTGATATAGTAACGCCAAACCGATGAAAAACTCTAGAGCACTGTTGGCCAGCCACCGGACCGATACTGTTTTCGCCACAGGGATACCAGCAACCACATGAAAATAAAGGCTATTTATCCAGGAACTTTTGACCCGCTGACCAACGGCCATACCGATTTAGTCGTACGGGCAGCGCGTATTTTTGATGAGGTGATACTCGCCATTGCGTCAAACCCCAGTAAACAACCGCTGTTTAGCCTGGCAGAGCGGGTTTCGTTAGCGCAGCAGGCTTTTGTTGATTACCCTAACGTTCAGGTTTTAGGTTTTTCCGGCCTGTTAGCACAATTTGCCAAAGACCAGCACGCACAAATTTTGCTACGTGGTGTGCGGGCCGTCGCTGACTTTGAATATGAGTTTCAACTGGCGAGCATGAACCGCCAGCTAAACCCAGATCTGGACAGCTTGTTTATGACCCCCTCAGAAAAAAACACCTTTATTTCATCGACCTTAGTCAAAGAAGTGGCCAAACATGGCGGTGATGTATCGCGTTTTGTGCCGGCCCATGTTGATACTGCCCTGAAGTTAAAATTAGCCCCATGAAAAAATACGCTGCACTTTGCCTGATCTTGTTAGCTCCGAACGCTATCGCGACCCCGTGGCTCGATACCTCGGATAATTATCTGCGCCAGTCCTTACAAACACTGGCACAAGCTGGGCTGCTGAGTGGCCCCATTAATACCTACCCGATTATGTGGAAAAATATTGCCATTGATTTAAATAAAATTGATGTCAATCAGGTGGCCCCCAATCTGCGTTTTGCGGTGCGGCATTTAAAATCAGCGCTAGATGCCAACCGTGCCAGCCACAGCAGCGGCCTGAAACTGAGCTACAACGCACATGACCGAGCGATGCAAAGTTTTGGTGAGCAGTCGTTTGAACGGGCCGCAGTAACTTTTTTTCAGGAAGCGCAAGGTGACAGTTGGGCTGGCCGCCTGCAACTTAGCTATCGTGACGAATTCACTGCGCCTAGCTCCGAACATCAAAAATTGATCGCCGATGGTAGTTATTTAGCTGGAATTTGGGGCAACTGGGTGTTGGCACTGGATCAGGACTCGGTCTGGTGGGGCCCCGGCCAACAAAGTAGTTTATTGCTCAGTAACAATGCCAGACCCATTGCGGCAGTGCGATTAAGCCGCCACAGCTGGCAAGCCGACGCGCGGCCTTGGCTGGCATGGCTTGGCCCTTGGAGTATCACCACTTTTGCCGGTCAAGATGCCGAACTGGATAAAATATTCTCCAGCGATGAACCGAGCAATACCAAATATTGGGGCGGTCGCGCCACTATCCGGCCATGGCCTGCGCTAGAGCTTGGTGTTAGCCGGGTGATCCAATGGGGCGGTGATGGGCGCAGTAATTCCTTTACCACCTTGTGGGATCTGGTGAGCTACGACAGAACTGACGAAATCCCGGCCGATCAACGTGCCGCCCTTGACCTCAGTTATCACTTCCAAGCTTTTGGCTGGCCGCTGACCGCCTATGCCGAAATTGCCGATGACGACAATACGTCAGGTTTACCGGACAAAGCACTAAGCTTGTTTGGTGTACGCAGTTATTGGGGCGAGCAAAACGCCATCCATACCGTCAATCTGGAGTATTCCGATACCTTTCTTGATTGTGAAAATAGCCTCCAACGGGGTTACTGCGCTTATCAAGGCGAGGTATTCCCACAAGGTTATCGCCGGTTTAATCGGGTGATCGGCAGTGGTTATGGTGCGGACGCCAAAGTGCTGAGCGCCGGATATCAGTATCAAACCTTAGGCGGCATCAGCTGGTCGGGGCATCTGTATCGGGCAAGTTTTTATGCGCAAACAGCGCCAGGCCAACTCAGTTCAGACAATATCTGGCAACTGAAACTGGAACACCGCCGGCCATTGCTCAGCGGTTTACTCACGGTGCAAGTAGGCGTGGCCGAAAAATCTGCCTTCAAAGCACATTTTGACCAAAGCTACCAGCTATCAGGCAGCTGGGAATATCGCTATTAACATCAAAGCGGCTACAGCAAAACTCAGCTGTTGATGACGGGTCGTTGCTGTCGCCCGCATGGCGGGCTTCAAATACCGCAGCGACGGCCCCTTCGTTCATCACAACTTGATGAAAATCTTCCGCCGGTATAATTCATACGATAAGGCCCAAAACATCAACACATGTACCAGTGCAAACACCAGTGACGCAAGTTTGGCAGGCAACACCATTGCCAGCAGCGCATACCCTTGCTGATAAACTGACACCGTTTGTCCGGCATCTTGCCACACTAGCAATTCGCCAATTAGCACCGCCCACAGCCAAGACAGCATATAAATAAACAGCGGGTTCGAGCCGTAAATACGCAAGGGTTCGGCCACGGCACGCCAGCCTTTGATATCAACCAGCCACACCATCAGTGCCAACAACCACACTAATAAACCGCCGCTGAGCGCGACATAACTGCCGGTCCATACCGCTTTATTAATCGGATCAACATACTGACTGCCCAGCGCCAGCAAAATCAAACTTGCCCCCACCGCCAACAACCAGCGAAACCCTTGCTGCGGCTTGCGCGTCGCAAGCCCAGCCGCGATCCAATACCCCAATAAGACATTCACCACCGCCGGCAGGCAGCTTAACAGGCCTTCCGGATCAAAGGCGACACCAAAGCCCTGATACAAATGCGCCGCCCCAAACAGGGTTAAGTCGAGCTGCCGGACAATATTTCCCTCCAAGCCATAAGGGTCTATACCCAACTGCAATAACAGCCAATAGCCGATTAATATCGCGCCCGCCAGCAGCGGTAATTGTAGCTTGAGCGCATCCGGCGCCGGATGAGCGCGTTTAAGCAGCAAAATCAGCAAGGCGGCAACGGCATAACACACCGCAATCCTTTGTAATACGCCCATCAGCCGCAACGTCGCCAGTTCTTGCCCCCAAAACCAGTTCAGAAATAAGCCACAGAAAAACATCAAAGCACTACGTTTTAGAATTTTCTGGACGGTTGCGCGATCAAGTTGGGCATGTTTCAGGGCGTAGAACATCGCCGCCCCCACCACAAACAAAAAACCCGGAAACACAATGTCGGCAAAGGTAAAACCATGCCAGGGCGCATGCAATAACGGGCTATACACATGTGACCATGAGCCCGGTGTATTGACCAGAATCATCAAGGCAATGGCTAAACCACGCAGCGCATCAAGTGCGACAAAACGAACAGGTTGTTGCATTAGAAACTCCAAAACCGGCGGTGAGAACAAGAAAAAACGCCAGTGCAATGACACTGGCGCCGGTAACCATATTAGTGAACCGTCAACCTTACCATTGGCGAATTTTATGGCCTTTAAAGGCATAAAACAGAATGAAGGCATAACAAGGCAACATCACCCAATAGGCAACTTGTGAGTCACCAGAACTATGCGCAAAATAGCCATATAGCAGCGGCAATAGCGCACCACCCGCAATCCCCATAATCAGCAACGCGGATGCCGTCGCAGTAAATTTACCCAAGCCATCCAGTGCCAATGGCCACACTGCAGGCCACACCAAGGCATTGGCAAAACCTAACATGGCCAAAAATACCACGGTGTCCGGTACTGTCGGCACCCCTAACCAACCAAACAATACACTGGCAAACTGATGGCTATCTGCCGAGCCAAACATCACACCGAGGGTAAACACCAAACCAAACACGGCCGAGCCTTGCAGCGCACGCGCTTGCGACAAATATTTAGGAATGCAGCTCACTCCCACCAGATAACCCAGCACCATAAAGGTCATGGTGTAGGACGTTAGAGCGCCAAAATTGGCCACATTTAAGTTTTGTCCGTAAAGACCAATAGTATCGCCGGCAATCACTTCCACACCGACGTAAAAGAATAAAGCGATCACACCCAACACCAACTGCGGGAAATGTAACACTGAGGTTTGACTTTGATCGGTGCTCGCAACAGTGCCATCTTCCAACTCAGGCTCTGGTAACGGCGAAAATTTTACAAATACCATCAATAGCACCAACGCTATTGTCATGTAGATATAGGGCACCACCAAACGATTCGATAACTCATTAATGCGACTAGCTTTTTCATCACTGGTGAGTGCCGCCAGCGCGTCTGGCGTGAACTGATCCATGCCGGTCAAGATCACCGCAGTAAACACTAATGGCACCACAATACCGGCGCCTTTATTCACCAACCCCATCATACTAATACGGGTGGCGGCACTTTCGCGTGGGCCAATACAGACAATGTAAGGGTTCGAGGCCGTTTGCAAAATGGTCAAGCCGGAGCCTAAAGTAAACAAGGCGATTAAGAACAGGCCGTAGTAGCTAGTTTGCGCCGCTGGAATAAATAACAGCGACCCAACAGCCATAATCCCCAGCCCTGCCACCATGCCATTTTTGTAGCCAATGCGATTGAGCACCATCGACATCGGCAGCGCCATCACCACATAAGCGATATAAAAGGCAAACGTG
>JBBKWN010000092.1:0-3476 GCA_037968955.1 Rheinheimera sp.
AAATTGGTAAGCACGCCAAAAAACTCATAAAACAAAAATAGTGACGCTATCGCCAGTGGACTAAAACCTAAACTATAAAAATGCAATACGATGAGCATGCGCAGCGCACCGTCGGTCAGCGTAAAAGCCCAATAATTACCGGTGACCACAAGATATTGTCGAACATCTGAAGAAGGCTGTTGCAAGACATTGCTCCAAACTACTGAATTGGCCGGTGGCGGTTCGCCAACCACCGGTGTTTTTGTCACAGCTATTGCTGGGGTGGGTAACTTAGTACCAGCGAAGTGAGTGACTTTCGCCGTTTTAGCCCGCTTTAGCCGGTTTTAGGCGGTTTACCTTGGTGGCAAAGCCTGTTGATCGACTAAACCAACCATTTTCGCCAGTTCCACGGTGCGATTGGCGTAGCCCCATTCGTTGTCATACCAAGCGTAAATTTTCACCTGCGTGCCATTGACCACCATTGTTGATAGCGCGTCAACAATGCTCGAACGCGGATCGGTTTGGTAGTCGATGGACACCAGCGGCCGCTCTTCGTAGCCAAGAATGTTGCGCAGTTCTTGCTCTGACGCCGCTTTGAATAGTGCATTCACTTCTTCAACTGTGGTGCTGCGCTCTACTTCAAACACACAATCGGTCAGCGACGCATTGGTCAGTGGCACCCGCACGGCGTGGCCGTTTAATCGACCTTTTAGTTCGGGGAAAATTTCAGTAATGGCGGTGGCAGAGCCGGTAGTGGTTGGGATCAGGCTGCTGCCACAAGCTCTAGCGCGGCGTAAGTCTTTGCGGGGGGTGTCCAGAATCGACTGGGTGTTGGTTAAGCTGTGGATGGTGGTGATAGAGCCATGTTTAATGCCTAGTTTTTCGTGAATGACTTTGACCACCGGCGCCAAGCAATTGGTGGTGCAGCTGGCGGCCGTCACAATCGGGTGTTTGGCGGCGTCATACAGCTGATGATTGACACCCATCACTACATTGAGCACACCAGCTTCTTTGACGGGCGCACTGACGACCACTCGTTTCACACCTTGCGCCAAATAACCTTGCAACAAGGCCGTGGTTTTCATATGGCCTGAACATTCCAGCACCACATCACAGCTCGACCAATCGGTGTCGGCAATCGCTTGGTTGCGGCTGACTTTGATGTGGTGCTGATTGATAATGAGATGCTCACCATCATGGCTCACTTCATGCTGCCAGCGGCCATGCACTGAATCAAAATGCAGCAGGTGTGCATAGGTGGCGGCGTCTGCCGCTGGATCATTAATTTGAATAAACTCCAGCTCCGGCCAGTCAAAAGCCGCTCGCAGTGCCAGTCGGCCAATCCGGCCAAAGCCGTTAATTCCTACTTTAATCGTCATATTCAATATCCTATTGCGAGGCGCTGGCTGGGTGCGCAGCGCGCCGTTTGTTTGCATTAAAATCGCGGTTAGCGCTCACCGATGATCGGTGACGCTATCGCGGTTGCGGGTGAAAATTACTGGGCGTTAAACCAATCCAGATGTGGCTGTAAGGTTATGGCATAAGGCCGTATTGCCTGCACCCGTTGCTTGACGACAATTTTGTCAAAACCAGCTTCGAGTAAAATTTTTGCAGCGACCAGCCCAGTCCGACCCGAGCCTCCTTTGCAGTGGATAGCAACTTTTTGCCCGGTACGCAGTAATTGTTGCACCATCGGCGATGCTTCTTGCCAACCGTGCGCAAACTCTAGCCCTGGGGCGTGATCATCGTGGATGGGACAGAAAAACCAAAGCAAATCGAGTTCACGGCACATCGCCGCAATGTCGGTTGCCTGCAGTTGGATCATTTCTTCTTCCGGCGTCAGGGTAATCAGCGCTTTGGCGCCAGCGTCTTTTAACTGCTGCAGTGCTTGGCGAATTTCCACACCTTGTGTGCCAGGGCAGGGGGTAAACAATAAACCGGCAGTGGCAGTGCTGCCCGGGTTGAGAACAAGTTCAGCAAAAGGGTGCATCGAGGTCTCCTTGTAGCGCTCAGCTAGAGTTTAAATTTAGGGCTTAAATTTGCGACATCCCGTGACTATGATGCCAAGGATGCCAAGTCTTGTTGATAACACGGCGCGGCGCCAACCGAATATGGGCAATGTATTGACCTTAGCGACAACACACCGCCTTGCGCTCTGGGCGATCTCCCATCGTTAATAAATTCGTCAGTAATGGTGCCAGCAGTTGTGGGTTTTGTTGTAACGTCAGTTCGATGCTGTGACGGGCCCAAGCCGGTAACGTGGGTGTTAGTCGGTAAAATATCCATTGACCTTGCCGTCGGTCGAGCACCAGCTGACTTTTTCGCAGCATCGCCAGATGGCGCGAAATTTTGGGTTGGCTTAGTTGCAATGCACTCGCCAGCTCACAGACACAAAGTTCACCTTGCTGCGCAATCAACAAGAGGCTGGCAAGCCTTGTCTCGTCAGCGAGTAATTTAAAAAATGTCAGTGGCGCGAGCGTTGTTGTCGCAGCAGGGCTGTCGTTATGGTCATGCGATACCAACTGTAGATTCGGTGAGACAGGCATCCGTGGCTCCAAAGCTTTTTGGATATTCTATATACGGAAAAGCATATATGCAATGTTCAAGCTTCCGGCACCGCTCATCTCTCAGCTTGCCTGTTGCCCGTTGGCTATGCTGTTGCTGCTGGTTACAACGGCAGGTTGTCGATGCGGTAAATGAACTCTCAGGGTGCGAAAAATCTCTCAAATCTCTCAAATCTCTCATGCATCTTATGTCGTCATCCATTGCTCGACCGGATGTGGTCAGGCTGAAGCTGAAGATGTCGCCAACAAGAAAAGCACAAGCACAGCACAGCAACAACAATGATCACTGCAACCGTTACCGGTTAGGCGATGGATTAAATGATGGATATTCAATTTTGCTAAGAATTCGTTACAAATAAATGCTGTACACACAATGCTAGATTCAGCCAGTATCAGTGAATGCCGTCTAGCAAAGTGAACTTCTGTTACCAGCAGCAGACATTCAATTTGTTAAATAGACGATGTGTTTTAATAAAGTGTTGTAATGAAGTGTGGTAATGGAGATGTGTCTCTAGCTTGCACAGAGATGGCACGCTAGTATTTATCTCATTTGAGCCATCAAAATAAAATAAACAACGCTATTAATAACAGGCCAACGTGATCGGCAGAGTTATAAAATTTCTAAGGATAAACTATCAAGATGAATCAATTTGAAAGTGTTAAATATGGTGTATTCATGGGGGTCGGACTTTGTTTGTATACCATATTGATGTGGTTAACAAAGCTAGATAGTACCTATTTAAATGTCGGGCAATATTTTGATATGGCTATTATTTTGTGGCCGTTATTAGTTATTTCTCTGGCAATATATAAGCAAAATAAATTGGCTGCTGTCACATTGTGGCAGCGGTTTTATATCGCCATCGTCGTTGGGGCGGTATCTTTTATTATCTACAACCCTTTTTTATATTTTTATCACCACGTCATTCACCC
>JBBKWN010000093.1:0-6661 GCA_037968955.1 Rheinheimera sp.
GGTGGGTGCTGAACACTCCGGCATGGCATCGGGTGCACCATGCTTGTAACCCTTTGTATATTGATAAAAATTATGCTGGGGTGTTGGTCATTTGGGATCGGATTTTTGGTACTTTTCAGCCTGAACTTGCTGAGGTCCCTTGTCAGTATGGTATTACCGAAGACTTCGAATCGGTGAACCCTTTGACCATCACTTTTTACGAATGGCGACGTATGGCTGGAGAATGGCGACAACAGCGCAGCTTCAAAGATAAAATATTGGTGTTGGTCGGGGCGCCCAAAGGGCGAGCCCAGCCGGTAGTAACCGAACAGTCTGGTAGCCAACTTCATGATTAATTTGACATTGTTATCGGTGTTTATTCCGACTTTTTTGTTTGTCTCGATCACCCCCGGTCTTTGCATGACATTAGCGATGACGCTTGGCATTAGCCTTGGCGTGCGGCGTACCTTATGGATGATGTGGGGCGAAATGTTAGGAGTTGCCTTGGTCGCAACGTCTGCGGTACTGGGTGTAGCCGCATTATTACTGGGGTTGCCGCAATTATTGGTGGCGTTTAAATGGCTAGGCGGTGCTTATCTTTGTTATGTAGGGCTGCAAATGTGGCAGTCCAAAGGCAAGCTGGCTATTCCTGCCGCGGGCGTCATCAGCCAAGTTTCGCGCCAACAATTATTCTGGCAAGGCCTGTTGACCGCGGTTTCTAACCCAAAAGGCTGGGCTTTTCATATGGCACTGCTGCCGCCTTTCATCGACGCCAAGCTACCGTTTTGGCCGCAATTAGCCGCGTTGCTCGGTATTATTTTATTGCTGGAATTTGGCTGTTTGTTGCTGTACGCCAGCAGTGGCAAAGCGCTGCGTGTCATTTTTTCGCAAGCGCATAATGTACGGTTGTTGAACCGGCTCGCCGGCAGCTTGATGTTGTTGGTTGGCGTGTGGCTGGCGTTGTCTTAGCAAGCCAGAGCCAAATCTAACACAGTTAGTCAAATCGCCAGTGCAGCAAAAATTGGAGTTGCTGAACCTGTTGTTGCACCGCGCCATTTTGCCATTGTGCGCGGTTTGCTTGATGGCTGTTGAACCGGCTCCATTCCAATGCCAGCATGAACTCTGCGGTGAGTGGCAGCTGCAGATTGACATTCCAACCATGGCCACGGCCATTATTGTCATCGCCAGGCAACAGATCTAAATCCTGTTGTTGCCAATGATCAAAACGCAAGTTCAGTCGATAGCCATCGCCAGCATAATGCAACAAACTAAACCAGCTTTGGTAATCGAGCACCACGGCTTTTGGGCCCATTTCGGTACTACCCGTTAAATATTGGCTAATCAGCCGCCAGTTTTCGCTTAGTTGCTGTTGCACGGCAAGGCTTTGAAACTGTGTATCCCAAGCGTATTGACCATGACGCAGCACCAGCGGGTCGCCATTATTGTCGTAGTGGTAGACTCGCAGTTCAGTATTGTTCTGAAAAGACCAGTGTAAGCCAGCATAATAACCGGTGCGATGGTCGAGCTCGCGGCTCGGCTGCACCCAGGGCGGTTGCTGCGCCAGCGGGCCTTGGCGGATGCTGGGGTAATTGGCAAAACGCACTTGTTCGCCAAGATTCGTTTGAAACGGATGACTGGCAAAACCACGCCAACTGATGATGGTGCCCAGGGGATCGTTGCCTTGAAATAGCCCGCCAACCAGTTGCCAACTGGATTCGGACTTAAAAAAACGACCGGGTCGGCTTATATTCAATTCGATGCCACGGGCGCGCAGCTCTTCGGCCAGCCAGCTGTTGATCACCGAAAAGTTGCTGCTATAAGGCGAAGACCAAGCAGTATCGGTGTTTTCTAATGACATGGCAGGGTAAAAATAGCCAGCTCTAGCGCGCAGTCGATAACCGGCAACAGGGAGCGGTTGATAGCTAAGCCAAGCTTCGGTAATGCCGAGATCGTGGGTGGGAATTGGATGCCACTGCGCATGCATGGTGGCTGAAAAATCGCTATCGCTATCAACGTGCAGCGCCAATAATTGCGGCCCGGCCTGCACCGCCGTTTTTTCATATGCCAATTGCGCCGTGCCACCTTGCCACCACGGCTGTTGGCCGGACGGCTGTAGCAAAAGCAAACTGAACTCGCCTTTGCCTTTTAGGGTGATTTGTGGCGTCAGCTCTGTTGCAATCACATTGGCGCTGAGAGAAAACCCAGCGCAAAGCGCAGATAAACGTAGGGAATGTTGCGTTAACAAATTCAATGGCTTGATATTGATCATGAAACAACACGCTGAACCGATGATTCCGCCAAGCATAGCAGCTCTGGTTGTTGCTTCAAAACCAACTGTGCAGGTATTCATTCAGCCACCGGCTGTTATACTCCAACATCAACAGTGCTTATTGATGGTGGATCATTGACGATGGTATTGAAATTATTGAGTTGCGGCCTGCTATTTAGTGCAACTCTATTACATGCAGCGCCGCTACAAATCTTGATCACTGATCAACAAGGTCAGCCGCTAGCTGATGCGGTTGTGGAATTATTCGACCCTGCCAATAAAGGCTATCGCAAGTCGAGTGCAGAAGTGGCGCAACAAGATTTAACCTTCCGGCCTTTTGTCTCTGCCGTACAGGCAGGAACTGCAGTCGACTTCCCAAATCAGGATAAAACCCGCCATCATGTGTATTCTTTTTCACCGGCGAAAGTCTTTGAACTAAAGCTGTATGCCAACAAACCAGAAGCCCCGGTGTTATTTGACATCCCTGGCATTGTCGCGCTGGGCTGTAACATTCACGATTATATGCAGGCCTATGTTTATGTTGGCGAAGGTCCTTTTTTAGCGGTGACGAACGAACAAGGTGTTGCTGAAGTGCCGCAGCCACCGAATGGCGGCTATCAGTTAAAACTGTGGCACCCCTGGCAAGATCAAGATGTCCCCGCACAACAAGTCACACTGCCGTTAGTCGTGACCACTTATAAAATTTCGGTTACGCGACAGGAAAAACCGAGTCGTCCAAAAAAAGGTTTTGGCAATAATTATTAGCGTTAGTAGGGTTGAATAAGGTCGACGGCGCCGTCATTAACGTATCTGCCGTCATTAACGTATCTATAGATGCGATATGGCAAGATTATTAACTGTCAGCCCTAGGTTGACACCAAGGAGAACAAAAGATGGCAACTGTTACTTTGAAAGGCAACCCAATCACCACCCTGGCCGATTTACCGGCGGTGGGCACTCAAGCACCTGATTTTACTCTCACCGGCGCTGACCTTGCCGATGTAAAATTGGCCGATTTTGCTGGTAAACGGCTGGTGTTGAACATTTTCCCAAGTGTCGATACTCCAACATGCGCGGCTTCTGTACGTAAATTTAATCAAGTCCTGAGCAGCTTGGACAATACTGCTGTGCTCAATATTTCTGCCGACTTACCTTTTGCCCAAGCGCGCTTTTGTGGTGCTGAAGGCTTAGAGAATGTGTCAAGCGGCAGTAGTTTCCGTTCTGCTTTTGGCAAAGACTACGGTGTTGAGTTTGCCACTGGCCCGTTAACGGGTTTGTTGTCACGCGCGGTCGTGGTGCTGGATACCCAAGGCAAAGTCATTTACACCGAACAAGTTGCCGAAACCGCTGATGAACCTTCCTATGAAGCGGCGGTTGCTGCGTTAAGCTAATCAAAAGCTGTGTGAGCTAAAAAACGGGTCGCTCTGCTGGCCCGTTTTTTTTGTGCATCGTACCTGTGCTGGGCAGTACTTCATACCTTGACCTCCCTTCTATCAACCTCCCTATTTGTCTTGACCACCAATAACGCCACCTTAAGCGAACAAGTGTAATCTTATTTTGTTCATTTATTTAAAAAGTTAGCGTCGAAATTTCAAGTTAAAGTGCATTTTTATCAATGCTTTAGTTGATTTTTATTGTATCCGCAAAAATCCGCTCTGGAAAAAATTTAAAAAATAGAGTACAACTGTGCGCTGAAATAATCTGGTGTGTAGTGATGATGATATTTTCGACCCCAAAACTTCCGTTAACGCAACCATATGCCCAAAGCAAAACTTCGGCTGCAACGCGCCGTCTACTTCAGCAAGGGTGGCGTTGGTGTTGTCGTATGGCGCTGGTGCAGCCGTCGTTGGTGAGTTATCTAGAACCTTTGATCCGATGGTTTTTTCCAAACTTTAGGACCGAGTTGAGCCAGGCTAAGTTGGTCCAAATTCAGCAGCAGGGCAGTTTTGTTCATTTGACGTTAAAACCAGGCCGCCGCTGGCACGGATTTATTCCTGGGCAACATCTGCAACTGCAGTTAGAGGTGAATGGTCGAGCCATCAGTCGAACTTTTAGTATCAGCTCATCGTTACAATGGTTCCAACAACAAGGTCTGATCAGGTTGACCATTTGGCAGCAGCCACATGGTTTGGTCACCCGCCATTTGTGGCAGTGGTTCCAGCCGGACGAGGGGGCTGCGCCAACATCGCAGATCCCGATACATCTAAGCGCAGCAACGGGTGACTTTGTGCTGCAGCAACAACAACCGTTGTTATTGCTAGGTGCTGGTTCCGGTATTACGCCTATTCACGCCATGCTCAGCTCCGTGACCCGACTAACCTACCCAGTGTTAGTAATTTATAGCTACCGCGGCGCTGATCAGTTGTTATTTGCCGATAGCTGGCATGAATTGCAATGCCGATTTCCTTTGTTAAAGGTTCAGCTTATCGACACCAGTTGCCGTGAACGGTTGCGCCGCGCTGAAGTTATGAGCTGGCTGGCGCAACAATCAGATAGTCTGGTTTATTTGTGTGGCCCGGTCACGTTTAGCCGGTACTGGCAACAACAATGCATCGAGCTTGGCGTTAGTCCAACAGCAATCAAGCAAGAATCCTTTGGTTTGGTGGTGCCATCCCAACCAGTCAATGAGGTTGCTGCGATGCTAAGTTTCAAACGCTATCCAATTGCGGTGCTGCGCGGTTCGCAGAAGGTTCGCATCGAAAGTACTGACGGTAGTTTATTAACAAGCCTCGAAGCAGCTGGCTTAAATCCAACGTATGGCTGTCGACGCGGGATCTGTATGCAGTGCCTTTGTCCAAAAAATAGTGGCCTGGTGCGAAATGTGCTCACGGGTGAAACGTCAGATGCTGGACCAGGTGTGATCCAGCTGTGTATTAGCCAACCGTTATCTGCGATTGAACTGCAGTTACCTTAAGCAGGACGGTTACCCGATGCTAACTTGTCGCAGGTACTTTTACCTGACACCAGCACTCCATCGGGTAACCATTCAAGCAACAGCCACGACAGATGTTTTAAATTTGATTCGGGACCATTGATATGCACAAAACCGTAAATTCACCTTCAAAAGTGGTGGCTGACCTCGCGTTGAACGGCGCATCTGTTGGTACTGATCTCAGTACTGGCACGACAACTCATCCCACTGCCGACATCGAAATTGGCGCCACTACACTCATGGACGGCCATCAACCTGCAGGTTTTAGTGCAGCGCAGGCGCAGGCGCTGGCGGCTGATTTAGATGCGCTTGCCAGTGCAACCCGCGCTGAAGTGGGTGCTGCGGATAGTCGCTATTTGTTGAAAATTTTGCAGGTACAGCGTGTTGCAGCTATCAGCGGCCGACTGCTGATGGTGGCAGGTTTTTGGTCTGCCTGGTGGTGGGGGCTGGGCGTGCTGCTGCTGGCACTGGCGAAAATTCTCGACAATATGGAAATTGGCCATAACGTACTGCATGGGCAATATGATTTTATGAATCATCCTTATCTGAATTCCCGAACTTTTGAATGGGATATTGCTTGTGATGCGAAATCTTGGCAACGCACGCACAACTATGAACACCACACATATACCAACATTATTGGCAAAGATCGGGACTTCGGCTACGGCTTATTACGCCTGAGCGATGATTTTCGCTGGCGCTGGCATAATAGTTGGCAACTGGTGACCTATTTTATGCTCAGCACATTATTTCAGTGGGGGGTGGCTTATCATGAGCTGGCGGCAGAGCGGGTGTTCTTTGGCCGAAAAAAGGCGAGTCGCGTCAGTCAGGTGAGCGATGCCGAGTTGAAAAAAGCCTTTTTTGGCAAAGGCGGGCGGCAGTTACTGAAAGACTATCTGTTGTTTCCTTTGTTATCAGGGCCGATGTTTTTGCCGGTACTAGCGGGTAATTTTTTGGCAAACCTGCTACGAAACTGGTGGACTGCAACCATTATTTTCTGTGGTCATTTTACGTCACAGGTCCATATTTTCAGCCCCGAAGTTCTGAATAACGAAAGCCGCGGTCATTGGTATTACCGCCAAATGCTCGGTTCGGCTAATTTCACCGGCCCGCGCTGGTTTCATATTTTGTCCGGTCATTTAAGTTGCCAGATTGAGCATCATCTGTTTCCAGACTTACCTGCTTATCGGTATTTACAGTTGGCGCCTCAAGTTGCCGCTATCGCTCACAAGCATGGTATTGCCTATCATAGCGACAGTTTTGTCCGCCAATATCTTAGTGTTTTGCACCGGATTGTCCGTTTTTCACTGCCAGGCGATCGCCGCCAGGTTGCGACGACTTTATAAAAAATCGGGGATTTGCAAACAGCAGGTGAAAAAGTCGCCACAATCATTTTCACCTGCTAGAAAAGTTGATAGAAACTTGATATTTCAGCATTTTAATCGATTTTTCACTGGTAGCTCCTTTGCATTGTCGTTAGT
>JBBKWN010000094.1:0-23115 GCA_037968955.1 Rheinheimera sp.
ACTTTTGGAAAGTTGCCGTCTTGCCAGTCTTTTTTCGCCTGCTCAATCCGCTCTTTTCGGCTGGAGACAAAATTCCAGTCAATAAAACGCGGCCCTATATGCGCGCCGCCAATCAAGGCAATGCGGCAATGGCTGAGTGCAGTGATGGTAATGCCCGGAGTTGCAGTGAGCACCACCATGTCAAATTCATTGATCTGTTGATCTTTGATTTGTAATTGGCCTTTAGCCAGATACAAAGCAAGCTCTTCAGTGTCAGGAAGTACTAAGGTCTGGCCTTGTTGTAATTCTGCTTCGAGATACAGCGTTTCACTGTAAGTTTTCACCGGCGAAGTGACGCCATACGCACTGCCAATCAGCACCCGTATCGGTACTTCATTGACGTCGATTGCCGGAATGTCCGCTGATGGATAGTGGTAAAATGCCGGGTCGATTTCTTCAAAGGCGCTAGGCAACGCCATCCACAGTTGTAAACCATGCAGCCGATGCGGCTGTTGCTTCACTTCTGGCCGCTCGCGTTCCGAGTGCACAATACCGCTGCCGGCCACCATCAAGTTTATATCGCCAGGCAGAATGCTTTGCACGCTGCCAAGCGAATCGCGATGCAAAATTTCCCCTTCGAACAAATAAGTGACGGTTGCTAAATTAATATGCGGATGTGGCCGCACATTGATGCCACTGCCGGCGGGAAAGTCTGCAGGGCCCATATGGTCAAAAAATAGCCATGGCCCGACGGTTTTACATTGGCGGTTGGGCAGGGTACGGCGCACTGAAAACTCGCCTAAATCAGTGCTGCGTGGCGTGATCACCAGTTTGATTGCGTCACAGCCCTCAGTAAACACACATTCTTGTTCCAAGTTGTCGTTGCTCTGGTGGTGCTCGCTGGTATTCATCGAGATCTCCTGTTCGCTAGGCGCTTTGTGCCGCATGTTGGCTGATGAGGGTGAATGCAAGTGCGCATGCCCAATCATGCACCCTTGTAAATAACACGGCTAACCATTAAATAACACAGCCAACTATTAAATAACACAGTTAACTATGGGTCTATTTCTGGTCAAAACCAACAAATATCAGCATTTAAAAACCTAGCATGAATCGACGCTGCTCACTACTTCATTGTAATCAGGCGACCTTAGGATAGGTTACCTACTATTGGCTAGATATTGGTCAATCGCTGTCGCGACCGTCTCGACATGCGGCGGCAACGGTGTGATGTTTTGACTGATCCGGTAGATGGTTTCATGCACGGTAAACGGCAAATGATGGCAACGTATGGCCTTCATGTCATCAAACTCACTGATAGCGAACTCGGGCAGCACGGTAAATCCAATACCGAGACTGACAGGTTTTAAAATAAGACTGATTTGATTCGAAAAGCCTTTTTTCTCAAACTGATGGACATGCTTAAATTGGCTGAAATTTGCGCTGAGCAGTAAGTTAGCATGATGTGCGCCATCGGGGTGGTCAATAAAACCCAGTTGCTGCAGCTGCTGCCAATCCGGTATGTCGATATGCCGAGGGGTGATTAATAACAACTGTTCGCGGCCAACGGGGCGTGACGATAAACTGTCCGTAGTGGCTTCGCTGGTCATCAAGCCAATATCGATACTTTGCGCCGCCATCGCCAGTTGAATATCCTGATTTGGCGCAAATCGGTAATCGATGATTAAAGCGGGCTGTTTTTGTTGCAGGGTGAGCAAATGGCGATATAGTTTTAGGCCAACACTGCCCGGTGACATCACTTTGACAGTGCCATGGTAGGGATCGGCATCACTGACGCGTTGATCCAGCTCGGCCAATGCAAATAGAATTTTTCGGCTCTGCTGGTACATCTGTTCGCCGGCGCGGGTCAGTTTGATGCCTTTGCCGGTTCGCTCCAGCAGCACCTGTCCGCTATATTCCTCCAGCTTTTGTAAATGTTGACTGACGCCAGATTGCGTCATGTGCAGCTTCTGCGCAGTTTTTGTGAAGTGACCTATTTCAACCAGAGCGCAGAAGCTGTGTAGCCATGTTGGATTTATCATTACAAAATGTGATTAAATTTATTAAAATTGATAATTTCAAATAATGTCATGACCTCCGTTAAGATACAAGTCGAATCTTTCGCAGGAGTAATGACATGAGTACGACTTATCCACGCACGTTTTCGCACATCGGCATTTCGGTGCCGGATCTCGACCAAGCCGTCGACTTTTATACCAAGGTGTTAGGTTGGTATTTGATTATGCCGCCGACTGAAATTCATGAAGACCACAGTGCTATCGGCGACATGTGCACCGATGTGTTTGGTGCTGGCTGGCAAAAATTCAAAATTGCCCATTTGTCGACCGGAGATCGGATCGGGGTGGAAATTTTTCAATTTAACAATCAACAACAGCCGGAAAATAACTTTGAATATTGGAAAACTGGCATTTTCCATTTTTGTGTACAAGATCCAAACGTTGAAGAGCTGGCAGAGAAAATTGTCGCTGCCGGCGGTAAAAAACGCATGGAAAAACCGCGTTATTATTATCCGGGCGAAAAGCCGTTTCGGATGATTTATATGGAAGATCCGTTTGGCAATATTCTAGAAATTTATAGCCACAGTTACGAATTAACCTATAGCCAGGGCGCTTACTGAGGCGCTTGCTTGCCGCCTGAGGCGAGTTGCGTCGGTAGCCACAAAGCAAGGTACTGCTGATTTGGATCATAACTTTTTTGTTGCTTGTCCAGATTAAAACGCCGGTCGGAGCGTGGATCGGTGCCGTAACCTGCCAGATATAACCAATTGCCCTGATTGCTATACACATCATAGTCAACCAGTTGCGCCTCAAACCAGGCCGCACCGGCGCGCCAGTCGCAGTGCAGATCGTGGATCAGGTAACTAGCCACCACTTGCCGTAGCCGGTTAGATAGGTAACCGGTTGCAGCAAGCTCGCGCATACCAGCGTCAATGAGCGGTTGTCCGGTGGCTCCCAGACACCACTTTTCAAACAATTCGGTTTGATGTGGGAGCGCTGGGTTTCGGTAGGTGGTGCGCGCTGCGGTGTTGGTGGGCGTTATTGGTGCGGCAGTTTGTATTGCATCGCGCAAACCTGAAGCCCGGTACAGCTGCTTGCCAAAACGTAGATGAAGGCAGCGAAAATAGTCACGCCACAACAGCTCAAACCAAATCCAATAGGTGCTGTCATTGGCGCCATAGGCTTTTTCATGCGCGATAAGTTGCTGATACACCTGCCGCGCAGAAAGAGCCCCTTGTGCCAGCCAAGGCGAAAATTTGGTTGAATACTCAAAGCCAATCAAACCATTGCGCGTTTCTTTATAGTGATCGGCAAGCCCTGATGCGAAGTAAGCTTGTAAATGGCGCATGGCTGAAATTTCACCGCCTTGGGCTTTGGCCAAGTGATAAGGATAGGCACTGCGATGGTCAATTTGTACGTCACCCGCTGATGTTTGGCGTGTCATTGCCTGCTGCTCCAAAGATTGAACAGTGCCAACTTCCGTTAGGGATAAAGTTTTGATTTGTGCTGCTTGCTCGGGCAAAGGCGGCAAGTGTGCGATGGCTGGTCGCGGTGTCAATGGCTTGCAGCCCGCTTGCTCCAATTGTTTTCGAAAAGTGGTGAACACCAGTGGCAGGGCGTCGATGGCAAACGGCAGTTGCGCGGGGTGAAGCAAGCTTGATTGCCAAATGCTATGCACCTCGACCCCTTGCTGGCGTAATGATGCTAGGTGGGCAATTTCTTCTGGCGCCGCAATGTCCTCACAATACAGGGTGTTACTTTGGAGTAAACGTAATAATGCCGGAAGCTCAATCGTTGGATCGCCCTCGAGCACAAAGAGCCTTGAACCGAGTTTTTCACATTGTGCGGCCAGGCACTTGAGCGTATCGGCGAGGTAGGCTTTTCGATGCTGGCCAACGCGGGCAAAGCCCCAATCAGTTTGTGCAGCAGGCGCCAGACAATACACCAGCACCAGTGTTTCAGCTTGTTGGCAAGCGAGCGTCAACGCTTCGTTGTCGCTCAGCCGTAAATCATTGCGAAACCAATAGACTGCCGTTTTTGTGTTCACACCAAGTTCCCGTATTGAAGGCACGTCGCTCTTTGGCATGACTTTTAGCATAACCTTTAGCATAACCCTTAGCATAAGCTTTGGCATGTTCAAAAGAGCGCCGTGCGTGTTTCATCTGTTTGTTGTGACAGACTACGGAGTTTGGATCAAAAGTAGTTCAGTTTGCCGACCATCAAAATATTGAAAGCTAGTGCCATCAAAATAACCATTTTCTTCCAGCATCACCCGAATGCTGTTGCCCCACTGCGGAATATCGACCGCCACATTGAGTTCAATCGAATAAGCAGTGTTGGCGGTCAGTGGATAGTCGCCACTGCCGGCAACACCTTGTTGCGCGTCCCACATGCCGATGGTTGGGCCTGCGCCATGACCGTGATGGCCCAGTGGATGGCTGTAAATACTAGGAGTGAGCTGCTGCTCTTTTGCTTGTTGCAAGCTGAGTTTTAACAGTTCATTGCCACTGCGACCGGTTTTAAAGTTGGAGGTGAGAATATCCTGCAGCTGATTGCCTTTTGCCAGTGCTTGTTGCAAATAAAGTGGTGCGGTTTTTTCGCCCGGCCGCAGCACATAAGCGTGCTGCTGTTGATCAGAGTTGAGCCGCAAATAAGTCAAGCCAAAATCAACATGTAACAAATCACCCGGCAGAATCAAATTATCGGCTTTCGCCGCGCTAAAGGCTTTAATTTGATCAAACTTACCTGAGCTCGCACGTTGTAGCGATACCGTCGGATGAAACCAGACCGCTAAACCCAGTTGAGTGCTCTGTTGGCGTAGCCACCAGACGACATCTTCGGTGGTCGTTTTGCCCGGCGTAATCACTTCATTCGAAAAAGCGCGTTTAATCAGCTGATGCCCAATCTGGGTCAACTGTGGGTATTGTTGCAGCTCGAGCGCGGAGCGTGTTTCTAGCCAGCCGACAGCCAGCTTTTCACTGCTGACTAATTTTTGGCTTAAATCACTGCCCAACGTTTGTTTTAGGGCTGCAAGTTCAGTGGCCACCATGCCGTCGGCATGACCGAAAAACTCTGATTGGTTAATGGCTATTTTCTTTGGTTTTTTACGGTCAATTAAATCACGCAGGGCTTGCCATTGATCCGGTTGTTTTTCAGCGTCCCAGGCTTTTTTTAATTGCTCGCCGACATCGTAGCGGGCGACGGCATGCAGCTGCAGCGGTTTACCAAGGCCCGGATTATAAATAACCAGCATGGTGCGGCGGCGTGCTGATAGCCAAGTGGAGGGTAACATGGTTTTGAGCACCGGATCTTCGTTGTATTCGCGGGAAATTAACAGCCATAAATCAATCTGCTCGCGCTCCATCAAGGGTTGTAACACTTGGCTAAAACGCTGCTTGAGAATGAGATCTTGTTGCTGCGCTTGATCTCGTTCTGAAAGCACAGGTCCGGCTTGCGCCAAAGCAGCAGCAAACACCAATACAGTGGCAAAAAGCATCTTTCTCATCATCAAGTACTCGGAGTTGGGCGATTAAAACCAGAACGTTGCGCTCTAAGTCGCTGTTGGCAGTTAAAAATATCCTAAAGCGCATCCTGGTTTCACACCAGTGCGTTAAACCGACTTTGTCGGGCTTTGGTCTTAACTTGTTTAAGCAAGTGACTGGCGTTGTTGATTTTAAAACAGACAACGAGCCATTTATTCGGGAGCTAGGGATGTGGGCGGTTGCACTTTTGGTGGCGGTTGCACTTTGGTTGCTTCGATTGGAAAGACAACCCGCCAGTCATTTTTCATATCAATCATCGACCAGCCATAGCGGCGGGCGCCATCGAGCACTTTGCGCCCAGGACAATACTGATATTCGCGCTTTGCATCTGTATGCTGCACCATCATGCAAAGTGCCCCCGGCGTAGCGCTTGTCCAGCGCAGCATGTTGATATCGCCGCTGCTATTGCCAAAGGCGGCTATCGGGCGACGATCAATACGGCTTTCGATGGACAGCACTTTGCCGGCACCATTATCGAGAAACCAGGGGATAGGACGCATTTCGACCCTGAGCTTTCCTTGCATTGTCGTCAGTCGGGTTCGCAACTCACTGCCAATCGCTTGCTCTAGCGGGATCTGATAACAAGGCTGACAGATGGCGCGCACAAAATAATTGCTGCCACCTGAGACGATATAATTTTTAAAGCCGTGCTGAGCAAACAGTTGCAGTACTTCTTGCATCGGTTGATATACCAGCTCGGTGTATCGTCGTAAATAGCGTGGGTGCGTGCTCTGTGTCAGCCATTGTGCTGCCCATTGTTTATAGTCATCGGTGCCGATGCCATCAATACACTCACGCAACAACCAGCGCCCGTCCGACCATAGGTTGTCCAGGGTGACAGCGATGAGATGACGCAACTTACTGAGGGTACCCCCTAGTTTTTGGCCGAACAGCCCACCGAAAAAGCTGTGTCCGGGCGTACTTGCGGTGAGCTGCTGTTTGAGCAAATCGCTGATAAAAACAATTTCCGTCACCCTTGGTTTTTCTAGCCACAAGGTGCCATCGTTATCGAACACCGCAATTCTGTCCGGGATGGCGACAAAGTGCTGAGACGCCGGATTTGTCACGGCCTTCACGAAATCGAGAATGGCTTGTTTGTTTGGCCCTTCCTGCCAGGAAGGCAACGGATCTGGGGTTGTCATAGGTAACGCCTTGGATTAAAAACAGCGAAGTACCAGCAACTATGCATCGAACATAGTGCTGTTTTAAACGGCTAACAGGCCTCAATGCGCCAGACGGTTTTTAGCGTTATGGTTAATATTTTTGCCGTTTTAAACCAGTTTCGGCCATGATTTTGGCAGAGATTTCTTCAATCGATAAGGTGGTTGAGTTCAAAAATGGGATCCGCTCCTTTTTATATAAATTTTCTACTTCATCTAATTCCAATTTGCACTGTCGCAATGAGGCGTAGCGGCTGTTCGGTCGGCGTTGCTCGCGAATTTGTGACAGGCGCTGCGGCGTAATCGTCAACCCAAACAACTTGGTTTTATTGGCTTTAAGCACTTCGGGCAACTTTAAACTGTCCATATCTTCTTCGACAAAGGGGTAATTTGCCGCTTTAATACCGTATTGCAAAGCTAAATATAAGCTGGTGGGGGTTTTGCCAGAGCGGCTAACTCCAATCAAAATAATATCGGCTTTGGCATAATCCTTTAAATTAGAACCATCGTCATTGGCCAGTGCATAGTTCACCGCATCAATGCGAAAGTCATAAGTTTTTTCGTGAATGCTGTGGGTGCGGTGAGTTTTTGGCATTGCTTGAATACCTAACTCTTGTTGCATCGGCTCAACAAAGGCATTTAAAAAGTCGTAGCAAACACCTTCGGCACTGTTAATAATGGCTCTTAAACCTTCGTCAACAAAGGTTAAGAAGACCAAAGGTCGCACGCCAGTTGTTTTATAACGATCGTTAATCCGCTGTTTGGTGTGTAACGCCTTCTCAGCAGTTTCAACAAATGGGATAGTGACATGGTCAAATTCTGCTTCAAATAGAGAGAGTAAGGCGTGTCCGAATACTTCGGAGGTAATACCAGTGCCGTCGGAGATATAAAAAGCTGTGCGCATCATTGATCCTTAGTTTTCGTTATAAAATTACATTATAAATTAAGGTTTTATTTAAGCCGTCTGGCAGTGTAAAATCTTTTTGCTTATGTCGTACGCTTCGTAAGCTTACCTAACCTGCAACAAAAATTGGAGACTTACTGTGCAAGAATTCGTTGTTTGGTATCAGGACTTGGGCATGCACGATGTACCTCGGGTCGGTGGAAAGAATGCCTCATTAGGTGAGATGATCAGTAACTTGGCGAACGCGGGGGTACAAGTACCCGGTGGTTTCGCCACCACAGCCGAAGCTTTTAATCAGTTTTTAGAACAAAGTGGCGTCAACGAGCGGATTTATCAACTGCTCGACAAAACTGATGTAGACAATGTAACTGAACTTGCCAAAGCTGGTGCACAAATCCGGCAATGGGTGATTGAAACTCCGTTCCAAGCCGAATTTGAACAAGCCATTCGCACTTCATATGCCGAGCTTTGTACCGGCTTCGAAAACGACGCTTCCTTTGCCGTACGATCTTCCGCGACCGCCGAAGATATGCCAGACGCTTCTTTTGCCGGGCAGCAGGAAACTTTCTTAAACGTCCGTGGTTATGATGCGGTGATCGAAGCCATCAAACACGTGTTTGCCTCTTTATTTAACGACCGCGCTATTTCCTATCGTGTGCATCAGGGTTACGACCACCGTGGTGTGGCGTTATCGGCCGGTATCCAGCGCATGGTGCGCTCAGATTGCGCTTCTTCTGGTGTGATGTTCTCAATTGACACTGAATCAGGTTTTGAAGATGTGGTGTTTATCACGTCATCTTACGGTTTAGGTGAAATGGTGGTGCAGGGTGCGGTCAACCCAGACGAATTTTATGTACATAAACCGACCGTCACTGCGGGTCGTCCAGCCGTGGTGCGCCGCACTTTAGGCTCAAAATTAGTGCAGATGGTGTATTCCACTGAACAAGGCCACGGCAAACAAGTACAAATTGAAGATATCCCACAAGCGAAAAGTCGGCAGTTTTCATTAACTGATGCCGAAGTGGAAGAACTCGCCCGTCAGGCGATCACCATCGAAAAACATTATGGCCGCGCCATGGATATAGAATGGGCAAAGGATGGTATCGACGGCAAGTTGTATATCGTACAAGCCCGTCCTGAAACTGTGCGCTCGCGCGAAGACAGCAACTCGATGGAACGTTATCAGCTCGAAGGGACTGCAGCTATTGTGGTCGAAGGCCGCGCTATCGGGCATAAAATCGGTTCTGGTACTGCCAAAGTGCTGGCCAGCATCGCCGATATGGACCAAATTTTACCAGGCGATGTACTGATCACCGATATGACCGATCCTGATTGGGAGCCAATCATGAAACGGGCCTCGGCTATTGTCACCAATCGTGGTGGCCGCACCTGTCACGCAGCCATTATCGCCCGTGAACTCGGTATTCCAGCCGTGGTCGGTTGTGGTAATGCCACCAGCACGGTGAAAACCGGTCAGCAAGTGACAGTGTCATGCTCTGAAGGTGATACCGGTTTTGTCTACGATGGCATTTTGCCATTTAACGTGGTGACGTCGCGGGTTGACCAGATGCCACCATTGAAATTAAAAATTATGATGAACGTCGGCAATCCAGATCGGGCCTTTAGCTTTGCCAAGTTGCCGCATGCGGGGATTGGTCTGGCGCGTTTAGAATTTATTATCAACCGTGCCATTGGTGTGCATCCAAAAGCGCTGCTGAACTATGACGTGCAACCAGCCGACGTCAAAGCTACCATCGATGAGATGATGGCCGGCTACGCTTCACCGGTTGAATATTATGTCGGAAAACTGACTGAAGGCATTTCCACGCTAGCCGCTGCATTCTCCCCAGAGCGGGTGATTGTGCGGATGTCTGATTTTAAATCAAACGAATACGCGAATTTAGTCGGCGGCCAGCAGTATGAGCCACACGAAGAAAACCCGATGATTGGTTTTCGTGGTGCCTCACGGTATATCTCTGCAGATTTCCGTGACTGCTTTGCATTGGAATGTGACGCATTAAAACGGGTGCGTAACGACATGGGCTTTACCAATGTCGAAATTATGATCCCATTCGTGCGCACTTTAGAAGAAGCAGCGGCAGTGATTGATTTACTGGCGGCACAGGGCTTAAAACGCGGCGAAAATGGCCTCAAAGTCATTATGATGTGCGAATTGCCAAGTAACTGTCTGCTGGCGGATGAGTTCTTGGAATATTTCGATGGTTTCTCTATTGGCTCGAACGACTTAACCCAGCTGACTTTGGGCTTAGACCGCGATTCAGGCTTAATTGCCCACCTGTTTGACGAGCGAAACCCGGCGATTAAAAAGCTATTATCCATGGCGATCTCAACCGCCAAAGCCAAAGGCAAATACGTTGGGATCTGTGGCCAAGGCCCTTCTGATCACGAAGACTTTGCCGCTTGGTTAATGGAGCAAGGCATTGATTCGGTGTCATTAAACCCTGATACCGTGTTAGAAACCTGGCTGTACTTGGCAAAAAAATACGGCAATTAAAGCGTTCTCGTTTTCGTTGCTAACGCGAATATATTCAAGTATGCAGGTGTAAGCCAACTCAAGCCAATTCAAGCCAACCTCTAAAGGGTTGGCTTTTTTGTCGACAAAAGGCAGACTCTGTTTTGCGTGATTGAGACCTCAATCACGCCGTACCAGCAACTCAAAACGCAAGGGCGACATCGTGATTATTGCTTTATTTGGTGCAACTGGTCAGTTAGGCCGCTCGTTACACAAAGACTTAGCGACTTTGGGACAAGTCCAAGCGCCGACTCGGCAGCAGCTTGATTTAACTGATGCGAAGGCCGTGCAGCAATGGTTGCAGCAACAGCCCTTTGATCTGTTGGTGAACGCTGCGGCGATGACGCAGGTTGATGACGCCGAGACGTCTGTCGAACTTGCGCTAGCGCTCAATCATCGATTTGTGCAGCAATTGGCTGAACATGCAGCGGCGAAGCAAATTTGGCTGCTGCATTTCTCGACCGATTATGTGTTTGATGGGACAGGTGACCAACCTTGGCTTGAAACCGATAACGGTCGGCCATTGCAACAGTATGGTAAGAGTAAATGGGCCGGTGAGCAGGCGATCCTGGCATCAGGTTGCTTGCACCTGCTTATCCGTACCAGTTGGTTATATGACAGTCAGGGGCAAAACTTTCTGTTAACGATGTTGCGCTTGGCGCAACAAACACCAACCACGTTGAAAATTGTTGCAGATCAGATTGGCGCACCAACCTACACGCCAGAACTATCGGCGGCGGTGTGCCACATGTTGACACAGTTGCTGAGCATGCCGACGTCGCAGGCTAAAATGCGGAGTGGCATTTACCATCTGTGCGCGAGCGGGCATTGTAGTTGGTTTGAATTTGCCACCGCTATTTTTGCCACCGCCAGCGCCGCAGGTGTGATTGATAACCAACCTGCGCTCGTTGCTATCAGCAGTCGAGAATTAAACAGAGCCGCTGCCCGGCCAATGAATTCAAGGCTCGATACGCAAAAAGTACTCAGTGTTTTTGCTGTGCAATTACCGCATTGGCGCCAGCAGCTAGAGCGCTGCGTCAACGCACTAAAAATCGCCGCTAAAACTGGCAAATAATCAATCTCTTAAGTAAGCTGAGTGCATCGAGCCGAACCAACATCGAGGATTTGATGGACAATCTCAACGCTGCAGCTGCTCAGCCAGACATCGCGGCGAAAGTCGAGCGGGCACAGGCGGCACTGCTAAGCTTTTTAGCTGCTGATGCCTTAGGCGTGCAAGTTGAGTTTTTATCCGTCACAGAGCGGCTGCGCCTTAGTACTGCTGCACTGTTAACCTTCCAAGGGCCAGGTCCATGGCATACCTTACCGGGACAACCGACTGAAGATGGTGAGTTGGTAATGTTACAGGCGCGGATGTTGTCTTATTATCGCTGTTATCAAGAAGATGCCGCTTGGCAAGCCTATCAATACTGGTTACAAACCGACCCATTTGTCATCGCGCCAGCCTTACAACGGGCATTAACCCATCAACCAAGTGAACATGATTGCAGCTTAGCGGCACTTGGTCGTTTAGTGCCCATTTCGATGCTCGGAGTGCATTTTTCACTGCCACAAGTCGCGGCCTGGGCAATGCAAGATACCGCATTAACGCAACCGGCACTGCTCTGCCAACAAACCAGTGCGTTATATGCCATGTTGTTAGCCAAAGCGATTGATGCAGGTTGCGCGGCAGATGTGTTGTATCAAGAGTTACAACAATGGGCCCGCGAGCTAAAAGTTGATACGGTGCTAAAACAGGTCATTGAGCAGGCGTTATTTATGCCACCGGCCAATTATCAGGATCCGGCGCAGCCGCTATTAACGGCATTTCACAACGCCATTTGGCAAATGTTGTATGCCAAATCGGTCAGTGAAGCCATTATCGACAGCGTTAAACAAGGCGGCGACACCGGCAGTTACGCTGCCATTGCCGCAGCGCTAGTGGGCGCTATTCATGGCTTGTCATCGGTCCAACCAGATTGGACGACGGCGCTACAAGCATGTCAGCCCAAAGCTGGGGTGACGGGTATTGACCAACCCAGACCCGAGGCATTATGGCCGAACGATGCCGCAGAACTGGCTGCCAAGTTGGTTAGAATGACACCATCAACGCTGATCTAAATCTTAGCGCACGTAGCTAAGTGCTCCCGCTAAGGGTGAAAGGTACGCGGTCAATCGTTGCCGTTAACTAATACTGCTGTTGCGGCTGATGGCCGGCTTCGGCACTGCGGTACGATCTCATGCAGCCAACCAATTTAGCCAACCAATGTTGCCAACTTATGTCGCCAATTAAATCATCCACCAACCCATCAACAAATACGCAATAATGCTCAGCGCGGCGCAAAAAAGCGCATAAGGGAGCTGTGTTTTTACATGCTCTAGCAAGTCACAGCCCGCTGCGACTGAACTGACGGCGGTGGTATCAGAAATCGGCGAGCAGTGATCACCAAAAATACCGCCACCTAAAATTGCCGCCAAAATGAGCGCCGGTGGCAGCTGTAAATCAATCACCAACGGCATGCCGATGGGGATCAACAGGGCAAAGGTGCCCCATGAGGTGCCGGTGGTAAATGAAATTAATGCACCTGCTAAAAAAAGCGTCGCTGGGATTAAAAATAACGGCATTGAACTTGCGACCAACCCGGCAATATAACTACCAGTGCCAAGCGTTTTTAAGCTGGCGCCAAGTGCCATCGCCAATAACAAAATGGTGACCAAACTAAGCAGTTCACTCATGCCCTTGTAACCAATGTCGACTAATTGTTGGTGGTTAAAATGCTTGTCATAAGCCAGCAAGAGGTAGGCGACTAAACAGGCTAAGGTTGTGGCATATAACACCGATTTAGAGCCGGAGCCGGCAGCTAAATTACCATCGCCGGTCCAGTACATAAAACCAACCATCGACACAATCATCGTTAGCAGCGGTAGTAGCATATAACGACTTTTACTGGCGGGAATATCAATTTCCGGGCTGGCATTGCTTTGTTCACCCAGCTGTAGTTGCTGGTTGGCCAGCCGCATTGGACCAAAATGGCGCCCGCTGATGATGGTAAACAGCACCAGACCGAGGGTAAACAAGGCATAAAAATTTAGTGGGATCGTTTGCACTAAAATTGAAATTGGGTTTTGTGCAAGTTGATAAGTGCCAAGCAGGCCAAGCACATAAGCGCCCCAGCCATTGAGCAGAATTAAAATACAAATGGGCGCACTGGTGCTATCAATGATGTAGGCCAGCTCAGCTCGGCTTAGTTTGAATTTATCAAACAAACCACGGGATAAAATACCCGCGGTTAATACCGATAAGTTGGATTCAATAAAAATGGCAACACCAGTGACAAAGGTCAGTAGTCTGGTTTGACGGGCGTTTTTAGCAATTCCTTTCCGGATCAATAAGTTTACTAGCGCACTGACGCCGCCAGAATAGCGCATGAAGGCCATCAACGCACCCACCAGTAAAGCGAGTAACAATAAGCGGGCGTTGCCGGCATCGGTCATCACCAGCACAATTGATTCCAATACATTCAAGCCGCCGAGGGTGCTGGCTTCAAGCAAATTGTGGCCTGATTTGAGCATTAACAGCAGTTCGGCGCTGAATAATGACAGCAGCAGCGCGACAATCACCTCTTTTTTCCAAAGTACCACCGCTAACGCCACAAGGGCCGGGATGAGAGTCATCCAATCTGCCAAAATACACCTCAGAATTTTATAATTATTGTTACGGATCAGACGATAACACAAAATTCTACCGCTTCGCTATGCAGCGTGAGTGCTGGGCTCGGTGGCGAGGATAGCTGCAGCAGTGCAGCTACAAAACCGGTTGCTGCTTTAGCCATCAGCAACCATCACGGTAGGGTCAGTTAGCGCAGGGTTGCAGCTTCAATTAAAAACGGTTTTTCTGATTGTTGAGCCTGCAAAAAATCTTGTTTGCAGGTCATGCCACGCCAGCCAATGTCAATCAGGCTTTGTGCGACGGCGCCGCCGAGATTTTGCCCTGGCCCCAGTAAAATAAGGTGATCAGGCGCAAATTCTTTGACAGCCTGTTGCACTGCTAGGCTGAAGTTATAGCACTGGCTAACTTGCGTACCAAAAGTGTACTGCTGCAACTGTGTTAAATCATTATGGCCAGCAGGCCAAATACGACCGGAGCCGTCAATTAGCGGCAACTTTGGTTGCTGCCAGCTGTGCGGCGAAAATTTTTCTAAGGCAGCGTTTGATGCATCTTGCATCAAGGGGCTGTGAAACGCGGCGTGGCCTTGCAATAACATTGGAAAGCGATCATCCACTGCTGGTAATGCAGCCATGGCTTTGGCCACGGCCTGTTGACTGCCTGCAAGTACCGCGTAACCGCCATACTGGATCGACATATATAAATCGGGCGCTTGTTGGCGCAGTTGACTGGTCACCAGTGCTTGTTTGATCGGATCAAGTCGCCACTGTGCATCAAGCAGCGGGTAAATAAATTGTTGGCCGGCAGCACCTGCAGTGAGCTGCGCCATACTCGACACCACTTCAGTTCCCAAGGTTGCATCCCAGACGCCGGCACAGCTTAACGTCGTGTACCAACCCATTGAATTGCCGGTCACCGCCACTAATTGATAATCATCACGGTTAATGGCGTTAAACTGGCATAAACCAGCAGCATAAGTGAGCGCCGCATTATTGACCGGTTGTTGATGTAAGCCAGGTAAATAACGCTCAGCAGTATCAAGTTCGCTGACGGTGGGTAAGCCCAATGCGGTTCGGCTTTGGTCAATTTGCAATAAAGTGTGGCTTTGATAAAAAGGCTGCAAACAGCCAAATTCAGTTTTTTGGTAAGTGCCACGACCTGGGCAAATCACAATAGCGGTAGGTTTCATGGCAATTCCTTCTGCAGCGTCGATGTGGCATTTGTGAATACGTCAGTGGTGTCAGCATCCGAGAGCGTTCGGCTCTCATGGCCTGCCTGCCCAGATAACGCAGTCGCTTTTGCCATAATTTGTGCCACCGACGGCAGCACGGTGTAAGCAGCGGCCCCGAGCGGAATAAAACTGTCTTCGGCACAAAGCCGAGTGAGCTGATAAAATCCCGGTTTGGTTTCGTGCAGTGCGGTGAACAACTCTTCACTTAACGAGCCGCGACGACGGCACTCATCCACAATCAACACTTTGCGCTGCTCGCCAAGGGCCGCGCAAATTTTTTCAATATCAAGTGGTATTAAATAGCGCAAATCCAAGACCGTCACCGCAATACCCTGTGCTTCAAGCTGTTGTTGCGCTTGTAAGCTCAGATGCAAACCATTGGCGTAGCTTAGGATGGCGAGGTGTGCTGGCGTGCTGGCTGGGTAAATTGCCGGCGTGCCGACTTCGGGCAAGGGGCTGTCCAAGGCAGGTAGCTCACGCAGCCATAAATTGTCGCCCGGTTGATGTAAATCGCGGGTCATATAAAGGGCAATCGGTTCTAAAAAAATCACCAACCGCTGCTGTTGTTTTGCCAGTTGTATGGCTTGTCGTAGCAATAACGCCGCATCATGGCCGTTCGATGGGCAAAACAATAAAATCCCTGGAATATCACGAAATACCGCGAACGAATTGTCGTTATGAAAATGGCCGCCAAATCCGCGCTGATAGCCTAAACCGGCAATGCGGATCACCATCGGATTCTGATATTGGCCATTCGAAAAAAATGGCAAGGTCGCCGCTTCGCCGCGAATTTGGTCTTCTGCGTTGTGCACGTAAGCCAAAAATTGAATTTCGGCAATCGGTAAAAAACCTTGTTGCGCTAAACCAATGGCCAGGCCAAGAATACTTTGCTCATCAAGGAGCGTATTGAGTACCCGATGAATGCCACATTGCTGCACTAATTGGCTGGTGACGTTATAAACACCGCCTTTTTTGCCAACATCTTCGCCCAAAACCACAGCATTTGGGTACTGCGCCATGGTTTCGTGTAATGTCCAGTTAATCAACTTGGCCATATGCTGGGCTTTGCCCAGATTATGTTTGTCAAAATTAAGCACATCCTCGCGCATTGCGGCGGCAGGTAACGGCGGCGGATTGATTGGATGGGGAATAATGCTGTGCATCACGGCCGCGGCGGTGGTGAGTTTCGGCCGACTGCAGGCAGCATCCGCGACTCTGGCAATTTGTTGATCTAACATTTCTGCCGTCAATGCCAGACTTTCAGGTGTATATAGTTGCCGCGCCAGCAATACCGCGCTGGCATACAGCAGCGGGTCTTGCTCCAGTTCGCCGTCAATTTGCTGCTTGTGCCGATACGCCACTTCGGCATCAGCACCGGCGTGACCGAACAAGCGGAAGGTTTTTAAGTGCAGTAGTGCCGGTTTACGTCGACTACGCACATAGTCGGCGGCGGCTTTGGCGGCCAGACTGACTTGATTTAAATCACGTGAGTCAGCACTAAAGGTGCGCATATGTGGGCTTAAACTGTGTTGGATCCAACCGCAGGGTGTCGGGGTTGAAATGCCAAGGCCATTGTCTTCACATAAAAATAAGATGGGCACCGGCACATGCTGGTAGTCAGCCCAGCTTGCGGCATTAATGGCGCCTTGCGCTGTGGAGTGATTGGCTGATGCATCACCAAAACTACAAAGCGCGATGGCATCGTGCGGCCATTGACCGTCGAGGTGGAGTCGCTTGGCTAAATCGATTGCAAACGCAGTGCCGACCGCTTTTGGTAAATGCGAGGCGATGGTGCTGGTTTGGGGCGGTATTGCTAACGCGAGACTGCCGAGCACCTTGTGGCGGCCGCCGGAAATGGGGTCATCACTTGAGGCAGTGAACGACAGCAACAAATCGTAAATTGGTGTGCTGCCGGGCAGTTGTTTGCTGCGCTCAATAAAAAAAGCGCCACTGCGATAATGTAAAAAGGCCGGATCACTGACCCGCAACTGAGCGGCAACCGCGGCGTTGGCTTCGTGGCCGCTAGAGCCGATGGTATAAAAACTTTGGCCTTTGGCTTGTAATAAACGGGAACGTAAATCCAGCAGTCGGCTACTTAGCATCGATAAAAACAACTGGTTTAATTCAGCATCGGTGAGGCTCGGCGCCGCATTTAAGGGCAGCGGCAGCTGGCTCTGCCGGCATTTGTCAAAATAAGAGGTGGCCCAGGCATGTGGTTGGTAAGCGCTCATTTGGGGTCCTGCTTTTGTTTTGCAGTTGAAAAAGCCGCGCAATGTTAAGTCGCGGCGTGGCTGGTGCAATGTTACAAAAATGAATTAGCAAAAAGCCTGTAAGCCGGTTTGCGCGCGGCCTAAAATTAATGCGTGCACATCATGGGTGCCTTCGTAGGTATTCACCGCTTCTAAGTTCATCACATGACGGATGACGTGGTACTCATCGGCAATACCATTACCGCCGTGCATATCGCGCGCGATGCGGGCAATATCCAGCGCTTTGCCGCATGAATTGCGTTTAATCAGTGAAATGGTTTCCACCGGCAAGGTACCGGCGTCCATTAAACGGCCTGCTTGTAAACAACCTAATAAACCAATACTTATTTCGGTTTGCATATCGGCCAATTTCTTCTGAATAAGTTGCGTGGCCGCCAGTGGTCGGCCAAATTGATGGCGATCTAAGGTATATTGGCGGGCGGCGTGCCAGCAAAATTCTGCAGCACCTAACGCGCCCCAGGCTATGCCATAACGTGCTTTGTTCAGGCAGCCAAAAGGCCCCCCTAAGCCTTGGGCGTTCGGTAATAATTGTGATTCCGGCACTTCGACTTCATCCATGACAATTTCACCGGTAATCGATGCTCGCAGCGAAAATTTGCCATCTATTTTTGGCGCAGTTAACCCGGGCATGCCTTTTTCTAAAATAAACCCTCGGATCACGCCCTCTAGTTTTGCCCACACGACAAACACATCGGCAATCGGTGAATTGGTGATCCACATTTTGGCGCCGGACAGCAAATACCCACCGTCGATTTTTTTAGCCACCGTGCGCATGCTGGCGGGATCGGAGCCTGAATCGGGCTCAGTTAACCCAAAGCAACCAATCCATTCGCCGGTTGCCAGCTTAGGTAGGTATTTTTGCCGCTGCGCTTCATTGCCATAACTGTAAATTGGATGCATGACCAATGAAGACTGAACGCTCATCGCGCTACGATAACCGCTGTCGACCCGTTCTACTTCGCGCGCGATCAAGCCATAACTGACATAGTTCACGCCGGCGCAACCGTATTGCTCTGGCAGCGTGGCGCCTAAAAAGCCCAGCCCACCAAACTCACGCATAATGTCGACATCAAAGTGTTCATGACGATTGGCCTGCAAAATGCGCGGCATCAGTTGCTCTTGGCAATAATCCTGCGCTGCTTGTTGGATCATTCGTTCTTCTTCGGTAAGTAACGTATTGAATGCAAATGGATCTTGCCAATTAAATATTGCTTTACTCATGATGATTGACCGCCTTAGTAATTATGATTGCTATCTTATGTAGGCTACGTATAAAGTTAAATCATATACAACCTGTCGCTGGTATAGATAATAGCTATGGATGCACGTCAGTTAAGTTATTTTGTCTCGGTTTTTGAACAAGGCAGCATCAGTGCAGCTGCTAGACATTGCTTGGTCGCGCAACCGTCGGTGTCGGCAGCATTGTTGCAGCTCGAAACTGAACTCAATTGTAGTTTGTTTATTCGGTTGCCCAAAGGGGTCAAGCCGACCGAAGAAGGGGAGCGGCTCTATAGCCAAGCGAGCCAAATTTTAAGTCAACTGCAGGCGATCAAAGCGTCGTTTAGTAAACCCGCCACCCGTCTGCAATTTCGACTTGGCTTGGTCCGGGCATTGGGCGTGGAGCGCATGAGTCAGTTGCTCAAAGATTTTCATAGCCAGCTACCCGGGCTAGAGCTGCATCTGGTGGAGCCGGATGAACCTTGTGATGCGCGGATCATTAATATCCGCCAATTAAAAGCCGGTGAGCAGTATCAGTATTTGTGGAGTGATGCCTATTCACTCGCGATACCGGCGCAACATCCATTGTGCGCCAAAGCCGAGATCGCGCTGGAGGATTTTAAAAAGTTACCACTAATTAAGCGCACCCCTTGTGATGCGTGGGATCAACTACAAACAGCGTTGAACCGTAAAAATATCAAAGTGGATATCCGAGCGAATATTCATACCATCGAATATGCCATTGGATTGGTCGGAGCGGGTATTGGTTGCGCCTTATTGCCGGCCTTTGAAAGCCATCGTAACCGCGCTGAAATACAGATCCGGCCTTTAGCTTTGCCGCTGGCCGAGCGCGAGTTGGTATTGGCATTTCACAAAGAATTACAGCATCAAAGCGCAGTGAAAACATTGTGCGAAGTCGCGAAAAAACAGTCATTGACGAGCCGTGATTAAGCAGCTGCAGGTACTTTTAATGCCTATCGGCTGCGTTTAGCATCTGGTTCGTGGCATCTTTATAACAGCCACGGGCTGATCAACAATGCGATCACCACCAATCGCCAGGCCGGTTGCCGACCATAGATCAAAAAAACCGTCGCGATGACTGCAGAGGCGGCAGTTTGCCAGCTGGTTATCGCTGTTGTCAGCACCGGATCAATCCAAGCGGCCAGCAAGATACCCACCACCGCAGCGTTAATTCCAGCAACCGCGCGTTGTACCGATGGCAGTTGGCGCAGTTGCTGCCACCAAGGCATCACGGCCAGCAGCAATAAAAAACCGGGTAAAAAGATGGCGACTGTTGCCAAAATACTATGTAACAACGGCGCTGATTGCGCGCCAGCGACAACACCAAGATAACTGGCGATGGTAAACAATGGCCCCGGTACTGCCTGCGCCGCACCATAAGCTGCAACAAAATCAGCCTTGTTCACCAATCCTGTGGCTACCACCTCAGCTTCGAGTAGCGGCAACACCACATGACCTCCGCCAAACACTAACGCCCCAGAGCGGTAGAAACTATCAAATAACGTTAGTTCGGTAGAGGAGGCCGCCAGTAGCGGTAGCAGCATTAACAAACCGAAAAAGAGTAGGCCACAACTGAGGCTCAACGGTAATTTAACAGACGGGCTGGCCATTGCCGTCGTCGCGGTGGCGGGTAATTTTGTGGCGCGAATCGCAGCTGGGTTTAACCAGCCAAGCCCATATAACGCGGCCCAAGCGATCACCAATATTTGCGTCAGGACGCCAGCGCTTTGTAACGTCAATAGTGCGGCGATGGTGACAATTATTAGTTGGGGTATACCGTTGACTAAAGTGCGGCTCATGCCCCAAAGCGCTTGCGCCACCACGGCCACGGCCACAATTTTAAGACCCGCGACAAAAGGGCCAATCACAAAACCATCAGCGACCGCATATGCCAGCCCACCCAATAACAGGGCTGATGGCAAGGTAAAACCAAGCCATGCGGCAATAGCGCCAGAGACTCTCGATTGCGAGAAACCGAGCGCCATTCCAAGCTGGCTACTGGCAGGTCCTGGTAAAAACTGACATAACGCCACCAACTCGGCATAGGCTGTATCGTCCAGCCAGCGCCGTTTTTCGACAAATTCTTGCCGGAAAAACCCCAGATGGGCAATCGGGCCACCAAAGCAGGTACAACCGAGTTTCAGAAAAATGAAAAAGATTTGTAGAAAGTTAACGGCGGGCATCTGGCAGCATCAGTTGTCTATGGCAAAAGTAAATGATGCCAGATTTTTAGGTCAGCGCTAACCACAATTTTATAATAACTGCCGCTAGCGTGGGTAGCGGCAGTTATCAGCAGATTGCTATAGGCGCAGCGATGCGCCTATTTACATATAAGCGCGGCTAAAACCTTCTTTTGATTGTTTGATATAAGTACGGGCTTTTTTGGCATGGAGCTCCCAAGCTGCTTTATCTTTTGCATCGGTAAAGGGGTTTTGCTCTGGGGCAATCGAACGTTCAAATCGGTCGTAAAACGTAATTGCGGAAGCCGTGATCTGATTAAACCGTTCTTTAAATTCCTGCATCCCGTCCAATTTTTCGGAAGTTTTCAGCATATATTGCACCAGTTCGGTGGTGTTCTCACTGGCCAAATAGCCTTGCGCTTTATTGGTGACATGGTTGCTGACCGCTTCGCCAATTTGCTGGCGGTTGCTGTCTTCTTTACTCATGACCTTGCTGTAATTTTCCTGCGTCCGAGCCATGCCACCATGTTGTAAATAATCTCGTAAGTGTTTGTCGAGATCTTTGCGAAATACTTCGACGTTTTTTAGCATCAGTTGCAGTTCGCCATCCAGTGCCGTGACTTGTAGCAGTTCTTTTTCCAGTTCAGATAAAAAAGTTTCCGCTTTTTCATAGACTTTTAGCCCATTTTCTTCGGCGAACTTGCGATCTTTGCGGTTAAGATCGGCATTTTCATAGTTCGAACGGTCAAAAGTACTGGCCAGAAATGACTTAAATGGCTCGGCAAAAGCGGCGTAAGTGCCAGCGCTGACCACGGTTAAAGTGGCGGTCACTAAATCACCAAAGGGTTTAACCATCGAATTTAACCGTGCTTGTTGTAGCGGCGAGGCGACACGTTTGGCATCAGCTAAAATGGTTCGAAACGATGCATAGGCCATCGGATTGGACATTTTATTCCGCTCAGAACTGGCCAGTACAAAGGTGATACTGGAATAAATGGCGTTGGCGTATTCAAGATATTGACGTTGGCTTTCTAGCTGCGCGGCGTAGTTTTTGCCCAAGGCCCGGAAAGACTCGGCCTGAACTTCGTAATTTTTGTTAGTTTTTAGCTGGTCAAGAATACCACTGATAATTTTTTGCTCATTTTTCTGTAAAGCAGTATCCAGCAAAATCCGGTCTAAGGTGAAATCGTCTAACGCCAGTTGGCCATTTACCGCTTCAATATCAATGCGGATAAACTTGCGGCCCGGATCGTCAATCGAGAACCGATGTGCCAGATAGTCGGTATTGCCGGCGGCGTTTTCAATCAGGCCTACCTGTTGCCACTGACTGTCGAGTTTAACCGATGCCGAGGTCAGGATATTAATGCGATAGCTTGTTTGGGCACTGATGGGTTTGACCCACAACTCTAAGAGACCGAGCTCTGAAACCGGGTGGCGGCTAATGAGCGAGGCATTGCCACGCTCACAGAGCAAACCACTTTGGCCACTGCGCGCAACTTCGCGGCTGATTTGGCAGCCTGATAAAATATGAAACGACTGATTGTTAGTTTCGAAATCACTGCTAAATACCGTTGACAGTGGGTTGGCCAGACTGGCCTCGCTGACCATGCCCAAACCGACCACAGTTGCCAGACATGCCACAAACAGACGCATAAAAACCCTTATCATAATGAATCAAATGGCGACTTGAAAAGCCGCAGTAATTTTTCAGCTACATGTTCTTTGCTACATGTTCTTAGCTACATGGTGCCTGGCACTGGCCAACAAACCACAGACTCGGCTTTAGGCACAGTGGCGCATGCAGAATTTACCGCAGCTGAATTGCGATGATAAATGATTGTGGCTCCCGTTGAAATCTCGGCTGATAAAAAGCGCTGTAGACGCTTTGAAATCAAACCTGCTTTGATCAGGTGTTTGCTGTGCGGTCGCCGATTCTTTTTAAGGCTTGGTGTTACTTTAGGCCGTTCAATGTTAATTTAATGGCTTGATGCTATCAATCTAAGGACGTTGCTATGGCACCATCACTTTTAACGCTGACTCTAGTGCTGGTATTGCTCCCCGCGGCGTTATTCACTGTTCATGCCAAAGACAGTGCTTCTTTGACCACCGCACAAATCCGAACTTTGAAAAATGCTGTTTCGGTGTTGCATCACCAACCTGATTTGTTACGTCTGGCGCGCGATTGTCCGGCCGAAACTTTGCAGTACTTGCCTGCTTTGGCGTCAGACGAGCAACCTTTCGCGCAGTTGGAACCGTTATTTCTACAAAAAATACAACTTACACCGACGCAACTTCGCGACTTGTTACAACAAAATAGCCGATTTGCGGCGTTGACCATGCCGGCAGAACTTAACAGTGTTCATAACAATGTTCATAACAATGTTCATAACAATGT
>JBBKWN010000095.1:0-21659 GCA_037968955.1 Rheinheimera sp.
GTAGCTCAGCCGGTTAGAGCGGCGGACTGTTAATCCGTAGGTCGTTGGTTCGAGTCCAACCTGGGGAGCCAACTGAAATAACATAAATAACCGCGTACAATTCCTCAGTAGCTCAGCCGGTTAGAGCGGCGGACTGTTAATCCGTAGGTCGTTGGTTCGAGTCCAACCTGGGGAGCCACCTAAATAAAACTCCAAAAAATATCCCGTTATTAAGACGAACCCCCTCAAGCTACATCAATAGCAATTGCTTGGTTTCAGGCAGATTGCAGCGAATTTACTCCGATGTACGTAAAGTATGTATATTTTACTGCAATTTTTTGTTTTAATTGGACTTATATAACTCCTAGTTCCTGATTAATCAGGAAGCCGTCTATAGTTGAGTTGATTCCTTGCTGAATTGGAAAATTACACCGCTATGAAAATGTTACGGACCCTGTTCATTGTTCAGCTGTTGTGCACTGTATTACTGCTGGCAGTTATACTCAGTGCCTTGATGATGACAGAAAAACAATCTGTCAAACAAAGCTACGACAGCCAAAGAAATACCATTAATCATCTGTTGAAAAATTTCGTTGGTGACGATTATAAAAATCTAGTCCAACAAATTCGTAGCAGTGTGAATCCGCAAATGCTGCAAATCAGCAAAACCGACGGTTTTATCGTCCACGAACACAACAATGCCACTGCCCGTTCGGCATTGCTGGACACGGTGTTGGAGCTGGGCGGAATTGAACAACAACCTGCGGTGCTGAGCTCTGTTGAACACGACCTACAAATCAAATTTATGCCCAATGTTGAGCCCAGTAACGCCACCTTTATGCAAGCGTTTTGGCTGTTACTGGCCGCACCCTTATTATTAGTACTGTTACCTGCTTTGCTCGGGCCAGTTTTGCTCGGTGGGCTTTTAAAGAAGTCTAACCTTGCAATCAGCCAAGCAATTGAGCGGTTTATGCACGATCCGGCGGCGGATTTACCTGTTCACGAATTACCCGCAGATTTTATTGAAGTCTCGCAATCACTGACAAAGTTTGCCCGTTTCAGTAAAAAACAATTTAATGAGATGACACAAACCGCAAAACAAGTCACTGAAGATGCCTTTAAAGATGGTGTCACTGGTTTGCCGAATCGTAATCGCTTTGTCCAATATTATGAAGATCATCTGCGCGATAGTGCTCAGGCCGATTTTGGTGTTTTTGCCATTACCCGCTGTACCGAGCTGCAAAACATTAATCAAAGCCGTGGTTATCACGAAGGCGATAAATATGTGAAAGCAGTTGCTGAACTGGTGCAAAAGGTAGCGGCGACTTATCGTGACAATAAAGTTTATCGACTCAATAGTAGCGATTTTGGCATCATGCTCCCCAGAGTCACGCCAAAAGAGTCGGAAAATTTTGCGATGCAACTGCAAATCAAGTTTAACGAGTATCAAAAACTCACCGAACTTGACTCTGTGGCTTACACCGGCCTAGTCAGCTATGAAACCGGCAAAGCCTTGGGTGAATTACTTGCCATCGCGGATACGTCAATTAGCATGGCCCAAACCAAACAACCTAACGCTTGGCATATTCAAAAAGAAAGTGCCAACGGTGAAGTTGGTGTCGGCAGCTATGGCAATCAAAACTGGCGCCAAGTGATTGATGACGTAGTAGCCAATAGCCGGATCAACTTATTAGTACAAACCGTGCAACCGGCCAACCGCTCGTCAAAGACTTATGCAGAAATTCTGGTCCGCTTTAAAACGATTGAAAACCAAATCCTGCCAACAGCGTCATTTTTTGCCATGGCAGAAAAACTGGATAAAATTATTGCCGTTGATCGACTGATTATTGAAACCGCCCTGACGACCATTAAAAATAGGAATATTCAGGATCAGTATTTTGGACTCAACTTATCGCCACGTTGTGTGCATGATGACCAATTTGTCATTTGGTTAGAACGCCGCCTGCTCAAAGATCCGTCGATTGCCAGCAAATTAGTGTTTGAAGTAACCGAGTTTGGTCTGCAGCAAAACTTAAAAACCAGCAAAAGATTTATCGATATGATCCATCGCTGTGGGGCTCGCTTAACGGTCGAGAAATTTGGCGTCGGCATCACTTCCTTTAAATTCTTCCGCGATCTCAAGCCAGATTTTGTCAAGATGGACGGCAGTTACACTCGTCATATTGATGAAGATAAAAATAACCAATACTTTATGCGGTTAGTGATTGATTTAGCACACCGGATTGGTGTTGGCGTGCTCGCTGAAAGTGTCGAATCACAGGAAGAAAAACATATGCTCGAATCGCTGTTTATCGACGGTACCCAAGGTTATTACATCGGTAAACCTGCAGCCATCTAAAAAGTAAGTTGTAGCTATGTTAACCATTTGATGGTGCATCCGAATAACCCTGCCGTTGGTCGGGTTGTTTGCAAGGCGCAAACCACGCATAATACGCTGCTAATCCGGATGCACTGCACTTCGCGGCGCATCGGTTCTAACTCCAGGGTGATTCACCCTGCTTGACCACCTGAAGATACTCATATGATGACTGAATTTTTCGTGTTGTTACTTAGTACCATCCTGGTCAATAACTTTGTCTTGGTAAAGTTCTTAGGCTTGTGCCCTTTTATGGGGGTATCCAACAAACTTGATACGGCGATTGGCATGTGTCTGGCGACAACGTTCGTGCTGACACTGGCGTCACTTTGCAGCTATCTGGTGGAGTTTTATATTCTGGCTCCGCTTGAACTGAGCTATTTACGTACGTTAAGTTTTATTTTGGTGATTGCTGTTGTGGTGCAATTTACCGAAATGGTGGTGCATAAAACCAGTCCGTCGTTGTACCGTTTACTTGGCATCTTTTTACCGTTAATTACCACCAACTGCGCTGTACTCGGAGTCGCGTTACTCAACGTCAATGCCAAACATGGCTTGTTCGGCTCGGTGATCTATGGCTTTGGTGCCGCCGTAGGTTTCTCTTTGGTGTTAGTGCTGTTTGCCGCGATGCGCGAGCGCTTGGCAAGTGCCGATGTGCCGGTCGTTTTTCGTGGCGCTGCGATTGGTTTAATCACCGCTGGTTTAATGTCGTTAGCCTTTATGGGCTTCACCGGATTGGTCAAGGTCTGATATGACTATGCTTGCCGCTCTTATTGCTATTGGCTGCTTGGCGCTGATTTTCGGCGCTATTCTCGGTTATGCCGCTTTACGATTTAAAGTTGATGCTGACCCACTGGTCGATCAGATTGATGATATTTTGCCACAAACCCAATGTGGACAATGTGGCTATCCAGGTTGCCGTCCTTACGCACAAGCGATTGCCAACGGCGATGCGATCAATAAATGCCCACCAGGCGGCGAAGCGGCGATTAAAAAACTGGCCGATTTAATGGGCGTTGCTGCCACCCCACTCGATAGTGCGCAAACGCCAGCCATCAAGCGCGTAGCCTATATTCGCGAAGATGAATGTATTGGCTGTACCAAATGTATTCAGGCTTGTCCGGTGGACGCCATTGTTGGTGCTTCCAAACTGATGCATACCGTGCTCATTGACGAATGTACCGGTTGTGATCTGTGTGTTGAGCCCTGTCCGGTAAATTGTATTGATATGGTGCCATTAGCGGGCACCGCTGAGCGCTGGAAATGGAATTTACAAGCTATTCCGGTGCATGTGGTGGAGAGCAACCCGGTGGAGAGCAACTAAGTGCAGTCGTTGTTTCAACAAATTAAAGCCGGTCAAGTGTGGGATTTTCATGGCGGCATCCACCCACCCGCCCGCAAACAACATACCAGTCGCAAACCGATTGGTCGGATGCCGTTACCCGAACGCTTATACGTGCCACTGCGCCAGCATATTGGTGTTGCAGGATCATTGTTAGTCACTGTTGGCCAGCATGTCTTAAAAGGGCAGCCGCTGACGTTTGCCGATAATGCAATGGCGGTGCCGGTGCATGCACCAACCTCCGGCACTGTGCTGGCGATTGAGCCGCATATGGCGCCTCACCCATCGGCGTTACCAGAGCCTTGTATCGTCATTGCGCCGGATAGGCTTGATCAATGGCGAGTGCGCCAGCCGATGAATCTTTTGGAAATTGATCGCTTAAGCATATTGCAACGCATTCAGGATGCGGGCATTGCCGGTATGGGCGGCGCTGGTTTCCCAACACATTTAAAAACCGGTGCCGCCGGTGGTGTCGACTATCTCATTGTGAATGCGGTCGAGTGTGAACCTTACATCAGCGCAGATGATGCATTGATGCAAGAATTCGCCACCACCATCGTTAAGGGTATTGATATTCTTTGTGAGTTATTAAGCCCCGCGGCAGTCCTGATTGGGATTGAAGATGACAAACCACTGGCCATTGCAGCGATGCAAGCTGCGTGCAACCAACGGGACAATTACTTGGTTAAAGTGGTCCCGGCTAAGTACCCCTCTGGTGGTGAAAAACAGCTTATTCAGCTGCTCACCAGTAAAGAAGTGCCCGCTGGACGCAGGCCCTTGGACATTGGCATTGTCATGCAAAATATCGGCACTGTGTTTGCCATCGCGCAAGCGGTATTAGACGACATTCCGCTGATTTCTCGCATTGTCACTGTGGTCGGTGATGCGTTGAGTCAACCACAAAATGTGTTGGCACTCATCGGGACGCCGGTCGGTTATTTACTCGATTTCTGTGGCTTCAACCCAGAACCAGCACAACGGGTGATTATGGGAGGGCCGATGATGGGCTTTACCTTACCGTCGGTGTCGGTACCTGTAGTGAAAACCAGCAACTGCATTTTGGCGCCCACTGCGGCAGAGCTGCCGCCAGCGAACCAAGAAATGGATTGTATCCGTTGTGGCGTCTGCGCCGAGGTTTGTCCGGCGGTATTGTTACCGCAGCAGTTATTTTGGTATAGCAAAGCCAAAGATCAGGACAAACTCAAAGAGTACAATTTGGCTGACTGCATCGAATGTGGCGCCTGTGCTTATGTTTGCCCCAGTGAAATTCCACTGGTGCATTATTATCGCGTGGCAAAAGCGGAGATCCGCGAACAAACCCGTGATGAATTAAAAGCCGAACAAGCCAAAGCGCGTTTCGAAGCCCGCAATGCTCGGCTCGAACAAGAGAAACAACAACGCGCAGCCCGCAATCAAGCACTTGCCTTGCAGCGCCAGCAATTAATGGCCGAGCAGCAAAAAAGTCGTGAGATTGAGCAAGCTCAACAACGGGTCGTTGCTGCCGGCGCTGTGGATCACGCCGAGCGAAGTAAAGAGCAAATTATCGCCCTGCGCGAGCAGAAAAAGGCCGAAGCAAGAGCTTATCAAGCACAAAAAGCACAACCGCAAGCCGTAGCTGCAGCGCCAGATTCGCCAGCAAGCTTGTCGACCACCACTCAGTCAGCAAAAACCGAGCAAGTCGTCGACATCAGTGCCGTGGCCACGAACAATAACACCATCGCACAAGACAACGATCCGCGCGCCACTGCCGTCGCCGCGGCTATCGCCCGTGCCAAAGCGAAAAAAGCGCAGGCTAGCGCGGGTGACTCGATGGCATCAGCGCCACCAATTCCAGCCCAAGCCACGCCAATAGCCAATACTGATGCAGCCACCGCCGCACTGATAACGCCACCAGTTCTCGATGCGCGCGCCGCTGCGGTCGCGGCCGCTATCGCCCGCGCCAAAGCAAAAAAAGCGCAGGCCAGCGTGGGTGACACGATGCTTGCAGCAGCGATGACGGACACCGATGCCGTAGCACCAAGTGACAACATCAGCGACAGCAACAACATTAGCAACAGCAGCGCTGTGCAAGCGTCAATCACTGCGCCGTCAGATGTTGCCAGCAACATCGACCGTGAAGCGGCCAAACGTCAAGCGCTGGCAGCTGCGATTGCTAAAGCGCAGGCCAAGCGGCAACAAACAACCGAGCCAAGCGCTAGTCAGGCTGAGCCAGCGACACCGTTGGCAAGTAAGGAAATACCGGTAACACAGCCCGCACAGCGAACAAAGTTAGCAGACGAACCCGTCATCGCAGAACCAGCAGCCAGTCATATGGAGGCAGTTGATCCACGTAAAGTGGCCATTGCGGCAGCTATTGCGCGGGCGAAAGCCAAACAACAACAGCTATTGGGCGCAGATCCTAAGGACAAGGCATGAGTTTTAGAATTGCCAGCTCACCCCATAATCACAACCAAAAGCACACCTCGGCGCTGATGCGCACCGTGATCTTGGCTTGTATTCCAGGTATTGCCTGTCAGATCTATTTTTTTGGTTACGGGGTTTTACTGCAACTGGTGCTGGCAATAGTCACGGCCTGGGCCTGTGAAGCCTTGGTGCTTCGACTGCGGAATAAACCGGTGTTACCAAGGTTAGCAGACCATAGCGCGATGCTTACTGCGGTGCTGTTAGCGGTGTCAATTCCGGCATTTGCCCCTTGGTGGCTGATTATGATGGGCACCGCTTTTGCCATTATTGTCGTCAAGCAGCTCTATGGCGGTTTAGGCCATAACCTGTTTAATCCAGCGATGGCCGCTTATGTGTTTTTATTGGTGTCGTTTCCACAACAAATGACCAGTTGGTTGCCACCATTGAGCTTGCAAGCACAGCAACAACAGTGGCTCGATCCGGTCTGCACAGTGTTTACCGATTTTAGCTGTGCTGGTTACAGTCTCACGCAGCTGAAAACCGATATCGATGGCATGACCATGGCCACACCACTGGACACCTTAAAAACCGATCTCGGCGCGGGTAAAACTTTAACCGAAAGCTTACAACACCCAGTGTTTGATAAAGTCGGTGGCATAGGTTGGAATTATGTCAATCTGGCGTTTTTGCTCGGTGGTTTGTGGCTGCTGCAACAAAAAGTCATTCAGTGGCGTATTCCATTAGCGGTGTTGGGTAGTCTTGCCTTTTGCAGTTTTATTGGTTATCTGATTGACCCAGATTTACATGCCAGCCCTTTATTTCATCTGTTGAGCGGCGGAACCATGCTAGCGGCATTTTTTATTGCGACCGATCCAGTATCCGCTTCGACCACCATTCGTGGCCGTTTGTACTATGGCGCATTAATTGGCTTGCTGATCTACCTCATCCGCAGCTTTGGCGGTTTTCCAGACGCGGTCGCATTTGCGGTGATGTTAGCCAATTTAGCCGTGCCGCTGATTGATTATTACAGTAGACCCCGCACTTACGGCCATAAGCCAAAAGGATCGTACTGATGCTCAAACATATCAGTAAAAATGCACTGTTGCTGGCATTTGCCGCCTGCGTATGTGTGCTGTTAGTGGCCAGCATTAATCAACTAACAGCGCCGAAGATAGCGCAGCAAATAGAACTTGAAAAATTAAAGCTGCTGCAAGAAGTGCTCCCAGCAGGCGCCGCGTCGGCGGAAATATTAGAAGATTGCCTGCTTCTCCAACAACCAGACGTGTTTTTTCAACCACAGGCGAAAACCTACCGCTGGCGTCAAAACGATACCCTGCGCGCTTATGTGATTGAAACGACTGCCCCGGATGGTTACAGCGGCAATATTCAATTGTTAGCCGCCATCACGCCAGACGGCACTGTGCTGGGCGTGCGGACGCTGAGCCATAAAGAAACGCCAGGCCTTGGTGATAAAATTGAGATGCGCAAAAGCAGCTGGATGGATAGTTTCCGCCAGCAGAAACTGCAAACTGTGGATGATAAACGTTTTGCTGTTAAAAAAGATGGCGGTCAGTTTGACCAATTTACTGGCGCGACGATCACGCCAAGAGCGGTCGTGGCGGCGGTGAAACGAACCGCACTTTATCTGAAACAACACCCGGAACTGGCAAACGCGCCAGCTAACTGTCCGTCACAGTGAGGTTTTTATGACCGACTATCGCGATATTATGCGTCAGGGGTTATGGCAAAATAACCCAGGCTTAGTGCAGTTGCTCGGGTTGTGCCCGTTGCTCGCCACCAGTTCAACAATGACTAACGCGTTGGGGCTGGGGTTTGCCACCATGCTGGTGCTGGTCAGCACCAATCTGGTGGTGTCGCTGATTCGACGCCAAGTACCCAACGAAATTCGGATCCCGATCTTTGTGATGGTGATTGCAGCAGTGGTTACGGCCATCGAACAACTGATGCAAGCTTACACCTATCAGCTGTACCAATCGTTAGGCATTTTTATTCCGCTGATTGTGACCAACTGTATTGTGATCGGCCGCGCTGAAGCTTTTGCTTCGAAAAACCCATTATTACCCTCTGTTGTTGACGGCTTGATGATGGGATTGGGTTTTACCGCAGTGTTGTTATTGCTGGGCACCAGTCGTGAAATTCTGGGGCAAGGCACGTTATTTGACGGCGCTGAGGCATTATTCGGCCCTTGGGCGACGGTGCTGCGAGTTGAGGTTTTTAACACCGAGAGTCATTTTTTACTAGCGATTTTGCCGCCCGGCGCTTTTATGGTGCTTGGTTTTTTAATTGCGGCCAAGAATGCCATTGATTTACGCCAGAAAAATCGTCAAGTACAGACAACCAACATTACCCGCGCCCGCGTCACGCATGTGGCAAACAGTGAGACGTCAGCTGGATGAATCAACAAAAACGCATCGCTATTTTAACAAGACTTCGTGCTGCCAATCCGACACCAACCACCGAGCTGGAATACAGTTCGCCGTTTGAGTTATTAATTGCAGTATTATTATCGGCACAATCGACCGATGTTGGCGTCAATAAGGCCACGCGGCCGTTATTTGCAATAGCAAAAACCCCAGCAGCAATGCTTGCACTGGGCGTCGATGGGGTGAAGCACTACATTAAAACCATTGGCCTTTTTAATACCAAAGCAGAAAATATCATTAAAACCTGCACTATTTTGCAGCAACAGCATCAGGGCGAAGTACCAGAAAATCGCCAAGCACTCGAAGCCCTGCCCGGTGTTGGCCGCAAAACTGCCAATGTCGTGCTTAATACCGCCTTTGGCTGGCCAACGATTGCTGTTGATACTCATATTTTTCGCGTCAGCAACCGGATGAATTTTGCGCCGGGGGCCAATGTCGACGCGGTGGAACAAAAACTACTCAAGGTCGTCCCTGCCGAATTTAAGTTAGACGTCCACCACTGGCTAATTCTGCATGGCCGTTATACCTGTATTGCCCGAAAACCGAAGTGCGGCAGCTGTTTAGTGGAAGACTTGTGTACTTTTAAAGAAAAATTAGACTAGAGCAAACAGCCAACTAAGGAAAAGAACGATGCGAATTTTACATACCATGCTGCGTGTAACGCAGCTACAACGTTCAATCGACTTTTATACAGAAGTCTTGGGGATGACGTTATTGCGTCAGTCGGACAATCCAGAATATCAATATACCTTGGCGTTTGTCGGTTACGGTGATGAACGCCAAGGCGCGGTTCTGGAATTAACCTATAACTATGGCGTGGAGCAATACGAGTTAGGGACGGCTTTTGGCCACATTGCACTGGAAGTGGATGACATTTATCAGGCGTGTATCGACATTAAAGCCCGTGGTGGTGTGGTAAGTCGCGAACCTGGCCCGGTAAAAGGCGGCACCACCCAAATTGCTTTTGTGCGCGATCCTGACAACTATGCCATTGAACTCATTCAGAAAAAATCGAATTACCAAGCGCTGTAAACCAGATAGGTATCAGCAGAGACTTGCATCGGCGATCAACTTTAGCTGTTGGCTAATATCGTTCGCCGATTGTGGTCTTGCCAGGTAATAACCTTGCAAAAATTGACAACCAAGCGCCGTTAAAGCAACAGCTTGCTCCTCTGTTTCTACCCCTTCTGCCACCAGCTGCAGCTGTAAGCTTTGCCCCATGGCAACAATGGCTCGCACCAAGTGCCGGCTGCGGTCACTCGCCGCCATCGCCTGGACAAAAGAGCGGTCAATTTTTAAGGTTTGTAGCGGAAAGCGGCTTAAATAACTTAACGAACTATAACCGGTGCCAAAATCGTCCAATGAAATTTGTACACCGAGCACGGTCAGCCGTTGTAATACAGCACCGACAACATCACTGTCTTCCAGCAACACCCGCTCGGTAATTTCTAGTTCCAACTGCCTAGGTTGTAATTGGTGTTGTTGTAGTAACTGCAACACGTTGTCGACAAAATCTGGCTGATTGAGCTGCAACGCTGAGACATTCACACTCATGATTAATAAAGTTTTACGCCCTTGTTGCCACACCGCTAGCTGCTGGCAGGCCTGTTGTAAGACCCAAAGCCCTAGCGGCACAATGTAGCCACTCTCCTCCGCCACTGGAATAAAACGGTCTGGGCTGACTACCCCTAGACTTTGACTATGCCAACGCAATAACGCTTCCATTTTTTGAAAGCCGACGCTGCCACTTTGATAAATCGGCTGATACACCAGCGACAATTCATCGCGACTGATGGCTTGTTTGAGCTCAGTATCGATAAACAGTAGTTGCCGTGAACGCTCCAACATCGGCTGACTGAAGCAGACCCAACGTTGCCGCCCTTGCTGCTTAGCTTCATACATCGCAACGTCGGCATGCTTTAATAAGGTATCACTGTCAGTGCCGTCGAGTGGAGCGGCACTACTGCCGATACTGATCGACACCGGCAGTTCCAATGCTTGTAACTGAAATGGCAGCTCGAAAACTTGCTGTAATGTCGTAACAAGCGGCGAAAGTGCTAACTGTGATGCTACGGGGTCTGAGCTTTGTGATTCGAGCAACACGGAAAGTGCAAATTCATCGCCACTGAGTCGTGTGAGTAATAAATCAGGAAAATGCAGACACAACCGACGAGCCACTTCGACCAGTAACTGATCGCCAATCTGCGGGCCAAAGTTGTCATTGATGCGTTTGAAATGGTCCAAATCAAACACCAGCACTGCCATGGCCTGTTGCGATAACTGTTGATCAAGTTTTTGGGCAAAAGCGTCACGGTTGTTTAAGCCGGTTAACTGATCGGTCGCCGCATTTTTTTGCAACAACGCTTGTTGTGCTTTGCGCTCACTTACATCCAACAGTTGCACTAAACAATATAATTGCCCACGCTCGTAATAAGGCGAACTAATCAGCTCCGCCTGCAATGTTTGGCCATTATTGAGCAAAAGTTCAGCTTCGTCGATATAAGGAGGGTTCGCATTAGGCGCCGCCAGACGCTGGAAATATTGATCTGCCACTTGCTCAGTAAGTTTTGGCAATACCTCGGTGACGTGTTTGTCCTGTAATTGCTGCCTGGAACTATAGCCAAGTAATTTAGCGCCGCGGGTGTTCGCCGTTCTGATGTAACCTGCTTGGTCGTGAATTATAAAACCATGGCTCAAGCTATCGAGTGTCGCACGATAACGACCTCTGATTTGATCTAGCACTAAATAGAAAAAACCGACCAAACATGCGACCTTCGCCACAGCCGCTGCGCCGACCACGGCCGACATATACCACTGATATTCGTACGCCAATGGCATTATCAGGGTCAGCAGTGCCCGACCGACTAAAATGGCACCAAGCACACGGTACTCTGGCAGGCGCAGCCAAAACCAACCACCGATGATCGCGAATAACACCGCCGTCACACCGTAATACAACAACACCATCGGCGCCAAAAGCGATACAAAAGGATCGCCCCATTGCACACTGGCGCGCAGCGCAACGGCGGTAATCAGTAATACCCAGAGCTCACGGCGCCAGTGCCTGAGTGAAGCTCCCACGGCAAAACGCGTTCCAAACCAGTACCCACACCAGCCGCCCAGTGCCAACAACGCGACAATTTCATATCGCAGTGCATAACCGGGTATGAGCTCCTTGGGTAAATACCAATACAGCACCATTAAGGTAAAGCTTAAATGCCCAAGTCCCCAATAGAGCGCATGAAAGTCGCGACGCTGTACCCACCAAAGGAAAATAAGCAACACACTTAGGATCACGTCGACGACAAAAGAAACCAGCGCCATATCCTGCATTCAAAGTTCCTGTGGATTGATTGCACATGCCGAGCAAACTCTGGCAAACAGCATACGTTTGACAATAGCCTGATACTCAAGCTAAAACTAACGGGCCGCAAGTATTTAAGTCAATAATTCAAAAATAATTAGTCGCCGCTGGCGCTAGTCATTCTAAAAGTACTGGCGCCCATGCAGATACCAATCCTGATAACAATGCTGGTGCCACACCAACACTAGTGAGCGACGCCCCGGCAAGCTGGTACGGCTGACAGTGAACTCTGGCCCTGATTAATGCGATCAACTTTGCCTAGGGCTACGTAATAACAACAGGCAACATGAGTACTCATCGCATGCAGACACTTCTGCTGCAACAGACGACTACAACCGCAACGCAAAGCCTAAACACCACCTCAGCTGCATTAAAACCTGCAACAAACTGCGTGGTGGCAGATGTACCTTTTAAGCTTGCTGGGCAACCAAACTAGTCCACACCGTAGACATCAATCCAGACTTTTTCATTCAATGACATCGCCAGATGATTGTCGTAATAGGCCGCTTCATTAATAAAGGTTGGATAAACCACCTCGCTGCCGTCATAAAGTACTTCTTCACCGCTAAAAAGTGTAAACAGCGGCTGACCTGGCTGGATCGGTTGATAATCTCGGTCTTGAATATGTTTATGTACCATCCCTAACCGCTCACCGCTGGCAGAAAGTGGCAACTTCAAGCTATGCAGATAGCGAAAGGCTTCAACCTGTTTTGGCAGTTCAGGTAAAGTCCCTTGATTGTAGTGTTCAATAAAATCAAGGATATGCTGCGTCATTTCATGCATTTGTTCCAGCACATCCTGGCGTAATACTGATTGCGACTGCGGCCCAACCTCGACGATGACACCATAAGTACCAATGGTGCAAAGCAGTGCATGATCTTCAGCTTTAAAATGATCTTCATCTCTAGAAATCACCGCCGATGGCATTTTTAAGGAGATGTACCCAGCAAGTAGGTTATAAATAGCGCCAGCTTGCGTCAGGATTAAACAAGCGCCCATATTGCTGGTGGTATTGTGCAAATCAATCACAAAATCGGTTTTGGCGGCGCCTTTCGGTCCCAATTCGGCGTTGATCACCTTGGCGCGGCTTTGTTCATAGTTGGCAAGATCTGGGTTCGCCAAATCGGCAGTTTTAAACTGGCGATTTAAATCACTGTCGAGGTATCTTTTGTTCGACTGATGCGCCATCGGGTTGGCGAGCAAAGTGCGGCAGCTAAAACTCGGACGTTGCATTAACTCTGGTGTTTGACGATATTGTTTTTCCAGATAAATACCAGAAAACTCATTACCGTGGGTACCGCCAACTATCGCGACAGAGCGCAGCGGCGGACGTGCTTCGACCTGCCGCGCGACATAAGCAGTCGCCAGTTGGCTGGTAGATTCAGGGATCGATGCGGTAATTGATACGTCTGACATGAACATCTCCGGCATAGTGGCCAAGCATTTTGCCACATAGGGCAACATAAGGAATGCTTCAGCATCTCAAAAGATGCGGTTATTATGCCCGAGCCTTCACTGTTATTGAATAGAAATCAGATATTCATGCAGATTAATTGGATATAAATTAAATTATTGCGGTAGAAATAGCACCGTTTATTTAAGCGGCTGGGCGTTGTTCCAGCACATGGCAAGGAATGCGCATTTGTTCGGTGAGACTGCGGTTGAGTAAATCCTGAGCTGCCGGCGTGCACTTGCCACATTGGCTGCCAACGCCAAGGCATTGCTTCAGTTCACGCATCGAACAAGCCCCTTCAGCCACTTGCTGGCGAATTGCTTTATCGGTCACAGCTTTACAAACGCATATGTACATAACCGCTTTACTCCTGAGGCCTCACTCGCCAAACCGCAATCATGTTAATCTAATTAAGAACAATTATCAATACCATTACTTGGAATATTCACCTCAACACACGACCAACAAAAAAGCGAAATAGTAGGCGGCTATTTCGCTTTTTTTCCTAAGACAGCAACGCAATATCGCTGCCTTACAGTAAAACTAACAGTGCCATTTAATGGCTGGTATCTTCTTCCATTGCTTCGAGCAGGGTTTCCTGCAACTCAACCGGGGAAATGACAATCCCAGGCTCATCAGCATATGGGAACACGGCGATAGACAACTCGTCACCGTCTAAGCCTGTTGTCCATTTATCAAGCCAAGTGCTGATATCAACGGCCTGCGCCGTACAATTTGCCCAATCACCTTCGATCCACAATTGCGCGACTTCGGCATGTGGCCACACCGGAATACAACGTTCTTCTTCGGCAGTCACCAACACAAAACCTTCGTCATCGGTTAGGATCCAGATTTTTTCCAAATCTGCGACTGCGGTAATAAAATAATCGTAGCGCTGTTCCGCATCTAATTGAGTTACTTTTTTCAGCTCGTCCGCAGACAGTGTGTATTCCATAAATGTACCTTTCACTTGGTTATTGGTGTTTTATACCCACTATGATGAACCAAACTCGTACTTTCGCCTAGTCCTTTGTGGTTATCCGCGTGGCTTTAACCTTACGGGAACCTGACTGTAACAAATATCCAGCGCGCCATTGCCTTTATGTTTAAAAAAATCATTACCGCGTAAACGTCGTTGCGCCAACCCTTCAACAAAAGCCGGACTGTGCGTAGCCTGCCACTGTAAAGCTAAGCGGTGATCTTTACCAACATCAGTCCCTATACTTGCGTTTAAGATCCGACTACGTGCCTTCGGATCAGCAATCATGCCTGCAGTTTCGGCAGCGCCAAATTTAACCAAATTTAATAGCTCAGCGCCCCACACCACTTTGGCAAACACCGACATATTTTGATCCAGATGACGCGGCGCCTGACCCCGCATTAACGCAAAATCGGTAGTGCCGCTGTCGGCATCATTGTCTCGCGCCATATTAATGGTTAACGGACAACTCAGCAGCCATTCTTGTCCATCAGCACGGCCAACGGCAAAACCTTGATTAAACCCAGTTTCGTCGGCCAGCATTTCAGGTTTTTGTACCAAAGTGTAGCGGTCAGCAGGTCGTACCGGCCAGCTAAATTCAGCTTTGACCCCGGGCCAGTTCTGGTTGCGCAGTGTTGGATGTTGCTCACCTTCAGGTAAACCTGCTTGCAACACAAATTGATCAATCACCCGGTAAAAAGTCAGCCCTTGATAAAACCCTGCCCGCACTAATTGCCGGAATCGCTCGGTATGGCGTGGGGCAAACTGATCGGCGAGTTTGAGTACAACGGTGCCCTGTTCAAGTTGTAGATAGACTAATTCTGCTTGCGGGATATCAAGCCATACCTCATCTGCGGCATGCACTTGGCTGGCCATACAAGCAACGGCTGTTAAACAAGTTAATTTCTGGATGAATTTCATTGCTTAATCCTTTAACTGAAATCTTAGCAAACTAACGACGGAATTCGCCGTGGTTGTCGTAACCGCTTAAACACCAACACCTGCGCCGCTTAGCGTGCAATTCACAGCGCAGGCGCCGGTAGTAATTGCTCTGCTGCCAACAGTAAAATAGCATAACGACCGCCTTTGGCTAAAAACACCATGAGCAAAAATAACGAAAAACGCATACGCATCACACCGGCAACCACTGTTAATGGGTCACCAACGACCGGCAATGAACTGAGCAGCAACGCCGGTGTGCCAAAACGGCTAAACCAGTGTTGGGCCCGTTCCATTTGCTGGGGTTGCACCGGAAACCACTTGCGATCGGAAAAGCGCTGTGCCTGCGCGCCCAACCACCAATTCACACTCGAACCTAAGACATTGCCGCAAGTAGCGACCAGCCACAACCATAAGGGTGCATAACCATGCCACCACATACCGGCAATAACAACTTCTGAACTGCCCGGTAGCAAAGTTGCCGAGCTAAAAGCACTTGCCAATAACAATAACCAAGGCCACAACCACCCATCACTCATCGTTTATACCAGCAACCACGCAAAACGCGCCCAAAATGCCCATAACACCACACAACTTAGTAAAAACAAGTTAAACCGTTTTCTAACATGGTTGGAGGTAATGTGCACAATGCTATGTAATAACCGCAGGGCGACATAAAGCGCGCCGAGCACGACAAACACTAAATCAGCCAATTGAAATTGCAGCACAAAGAGCACACCGAACATAAACAACATCGGCATCTGGAACTGATTATCAAAATTACGACTGGCGGTAATGACGCTTTCATTGGCGCCCGCCAAATCCATGGTTCGAAAGGCGCCGAGGCTGATTTCCTTATTCCTGGCCGCACTAAAACGCCGGCGGCCCATAATCACCAGAATCACGCTGATTAACAGCACCTCAACCAGCACTGACAACACTAAAAGCTTTTCCACAATGTTTACTCCTTTATCAAATGACGTCAGAGTAATGCATTGCGCGCACTGACTCAAACACAACAAACTTTCCCTTTGCTACAAAGCAAGCAAGCACTCTTCTGCAATTGACGCGCATCCGGTTATACTGTCGCCTTTTGAAGGTGCGAGTGAGCCATGGCGCAGTTATATTTTTATTATTCAGCAATGAATGCAGGCAAATCGACCGCTTTACTGCAAAGCGCCTATAACTATCAGGAACGTGGCATGCATGCCGCAATTTTCACCGCGGCACTTGATGATCGATATGGTGTGGGTAAAGTCAGCTCCCGCATTGGTCTGGCAATGGATGCGATGTTGTTTGATGCAGGCGTCAATTTTTTAAGCGAATGCCAGATATTAAAACAGCAACAGCGCTTGGATTGTGTGCTGATCGACGAAGCACAATTTTTATCAAAAGCCCAAGTTCGTCAATTAACCGATGTCGTCGATTTATTGCATGTTCCGGTATTAGCTTTTGGCTTACGCACCGATTTTCTGGGCGAAACCTTTGCCGGCAGCCAGGCATTGTTGGCCTGGGCGGATAAATTAATCGAGCTAAAAACAATTTGTCATTGCGGTCGCAAGGCGAATTTTGTGGTGCGGTTAGATCAGGAAGGCAAAGCGGCAACCGCCGGTTCGCAGGTAGAAATTGGTGGTAATGATCGCTATGTTTCGATGTGCCGCAACCATTTTAAACAGCTGGTTTGGCAACCAGCCGAAAGCTAAACAACTGTTGCCGCTCGCGCACTGGCAACCGCCACTGCGTGAGCGGGCACTGATTAGCTCGCCCGAACCACAATAACCGAAGCATCACTCACCGGGACAAAAACTGGTCGTAATGGGCTGAGATTCTTGTCAATAGAATTCTGACCTGCGTCGACTAAATCATTGATTGGGCTGCTATGGTTAAAACCGGCCGGCGCTTCGGTAATCAGCTGCACAATTTTCGCCACGGCGAAATTATCACAATGATGTTCAAGTTGCGTCAACAACTCAGCCATTTCTTTCCAAGACATCGACACTTCATCAGCGGCCATAATCCGTGGATGGGCAGTTTGTCGGACATTTTCACCAATCAGCAATTCTTCATATAATTTCTCTCCTGGCCTTAAACCAGAATACGAAATTTCAATGTCACCATCAGGATGCTGCTGATCTTTTACTTCCAGGCCCATCAGGTGCACCATTCGCCTTGCTAAATCGGCAATCCGCACCGGCTCACCCATATCAAGCACAAACACATCACCGCCCTTGCCCATGGCTCCGGCTTGGATCACCAGCTGCGCAGCTTCCGGGATCGTCATAAAATACCGGATAATTTCAGGGTGAGTGACCGTTAGCGGGCCACCGTTGCGAATTTGTTCGCGAAATAACGGCACCACCGAGCCTGATGAACCTAACACGTTACCAAAACGCACCATACAAAACCGCGTATGGTGTTGGCGGGTCGATAAACCTTGCAATACCAGCTCAGCAAGGCGTTTCGAGGCGCCCATAATATTGGTCGGCCTGACCGCCTTATCTGTTGAAATCAACACAAAAGTCTCAACACCGGCAGCAATAGCCGCTTCCGCCGCACACCAGGTACCAAACACATTATTGCTTACGCCTTCAACAATATTGTATTCCACCAACGGCACATGTTTGTAAGCCGCAGCATGATAAACCGTCTGCACCTTAAAGCTTTGCATCACAGCCTGCACTCTGGCTTGCTTTTGGACATTGCCAAGAATAGGCTTCAGCTTTACATCTACCCCAAGCTCTTGAATATAAGCAGCTAATTCTTGCTCAATGGTATAAAGCGCAAATTCCGAGGCTTCGAACAACACCAACATAGTCGGTTCATATTGCACAATTTGACGGCATAACTCCGAGCCAATGGACCCGCCAGCACCGGTGACCATCACCACCTTTTCTTTAATATTGGCGTGCATCAGCTTTAATTTGGGCGCCACCGGATCGCGCCCTAACAAGTCTTCAATTTTTACATCTTGCAGCTCATCAATCCGCATTGAACCGTCGACAATATCACTCATACCAGGAACCGTTTGCACCGGAATGGGCAAGTTATCGAGCGATTCAAGCACTTCACGTCGACGTGCCCGACTGGCCGATGGCATCGCTAACAAAATACGGCTGACGTTTTTAGATTTTACAATGGCCGCAATTTGCGCTGGGCTCCCCACATGCATCCCCAGAATGGTCGATCGCTGCAGCGTCGCATCGTCATCGACAAAGGCTACCGGGTGGAATTGTTCACCATTGAGCAGCGCCTGTGCTAACTGTCGGCCAGACGAACCAGCACCATAAATTAATACCCGTTGTTTATGACCATTATGGCGCTGAAATAAAAACATCCGCGCCACCAGCCGTAACCCACCGCTGCTCACCAGCGCTAAAATTGCATAGACGAAGACCAAATTACCTTTGTCGGCAATACCAACCAATTGGAATAACATCACCAGAATAAGTGCGTTACTTAAAATACCGGCCAGCACCGCGCCGAGCGCATGTTGGCCAATATAACGAATCACCGCGCGGTATAAACCTAATTTGGTAAAAGCCAGAATAGTGGCTGGCACAGACAACAGGAAAATCGGAAATGTTTGTAACAATGCAGCAGAAGGAACTTCTTGCGTGACATAGACGGCAACTAACATCGAGAACGTTAAAAAACCAATATCAGCAATGACCGAAATTGCACGTTTGGCATAACGAGGCAAAGATAAAAGCCACTCAAGCATCCAATAAACTCCCTGGTTCCGTAATAATGACAATCTGAAGACAACGGAAAACGTTGTTAGTATAACGGATATAACTGTTGTTACACCACCGGATGCTAACGTCTGTCACTTAACCTTATCTGAACTTAATACCGAACCTTTCTCTACCGCCAGCTTCACCTGTTGCCACAATAATAAGCTTTGTTGCTGATAATAGGCGATAGCAGCCAGTGCTTCGGCGCTTGCCGCACGCGCCGGCGCCGCCATAAACTGCTGTTCGAGCTGCACCGCGTTAATGTCAGGGGGCAGCAAACAATCCGCTTGTTGATACTCCGCGAACAACGCTTCGTATTTATGACTCCAACTCGTACCAAGGCAAGGTACGCCAGACGATAAAGCACTGACGCAACCGTGAAACCGTGAACAAACCACCAATGAACTGACCGCAATCCAACCTTTGACTTTCCGTGGGTCGGGCTCATCGATAATGCGCAAAGCGGGTTGAAATTGCTGCGCGAGTTGCTGGCAAATAACCGCATCTGCATCACCTTCGTGGTTCAGCAAGACCGGTTCCATGTCTTGGGCAAATGCCGTCTTCACTGCTAATTCCAGCACCCTCATATATTGGGCATGCCACTGCAAATTACGATTTTTTTTACCAATCATCGCGGCATTGGGAATGACCAAACAAATCGGCCTTGGCAAATTTTCTTGCGGCAATATCGGTTTTACCAAATTGGTAAAATCAGCAAACTGTTGCAGGTTAGCGCGAGACCCAACTAAGTGCTGTAGGTGTTGATAACTCGCAGCGTCACGCGGACACACTAACCAAGCAGTCGGCAAAGCACGTTGCAGTTTTTGTTGCTCAGCCGCGCCTTGAAATGGCCCAAAGGCTTGCGGTAGTAACACGTAGCCTTTTTGATGGCGCTGCAAACGTAAAATTTCATCGGTAAGCACCGTAATATTGCGCCCACCCCACTGATCGCCATAAGCAAAACCAGACGCATCCAGCACCCAATCGATATCCGCTTCAAAAACAATACCCAACCAATGACGCAAAAAAGTCCGGAAGCGTTTCGGTAGCCAATAGCTGACGCCATTAAAATCGTACCCTTTGAAGCGCAGCGGCAGCTTTTGCAAAGCACCTAACAATGCCCGAGCGCTGTAAGGTGAGTTTCTATTCGGTGCTAATGCAATTTCTGCATCGGGCCAGTGATGTCGAATCTGCTCCAAACAGGCATGCAGCATTAATTCTGCGCCTTTGTTTACAAATTGCACACCACGTATTTCAATCAACATTGATAATTTCCCGTACCAGCAGCTGATCACTTTTTTTCTGCGAAAATGGTATACCACCGCTGGGATCGGCATATCCAACCGCTAATAGCATCACTGGGCGCTCGTAATATTGTAACCGTAGTTTGTCAGCAATCAGTTTTTCTCTCAATTCGATATCTGGCCAATTAATCGGGCACGTAGATAATCCCAGTGTTTCGAAAGCTAACATAAGTTGCATTGCGGCAAGTGCGGCGTCAATGTAAATGACATGGCGGTCGCGCTCTGCCGGATAACAGCTCAAATCACCCACAACTACAATCAAACACGGGATGTTATCAGCAAAGCCGGTAGTCCCCATGGCCAGACTGGCGATCATTGCTGCTTGCTGCATATCGCGAATGACATCGAACCGGTAAGGTTGCCGATTACAGGCTGATGGAGCAAGTGTTGCAGCGTTTACAGCCTGGCGAATGAGAGCTAATTCAACGGTTTTAGGTAAAAACCAGCGCACGGACCGCCGGCGTTGATACAATGTAAGCAAGTCGTCATAGTGTATGTCACTCGCTGGACATTCCTGCTGCAAATAGGGTGTCGACGGAATTGCCCCATTCTCACGCTGAGGTTGTAAATCTTGATACCGACAGCGCGCTTGTTTAATGACAGGGTTGTCATGCACCACCGAAAAGTACAAATCTAATACGTCAGTCGCCCAACGAAACTCGGCGGTATCTAACGACCGATAATTGGCAAGAGCACAATAGTGGTCCACTGTCTCGCCGATATAATCACTGGCAAATGTCGGCTTACGCGGACGCATGATCAAACCTTTCTCTAACCGATGTATATTGCGCCGAAGTAAAGCACTGCTGTTGGTCGCACGATTTAATGCTTCATCATATGCTAATTGCCCCTTGAGTACAGCCAACTGCTCTCTTCTAAAGGACGAATTGAAAAACAGAAAGTAACTAGCTGCCAGCCAAGCGTTCGACGCAAAAACCTTACTAAAGGTAAGCTTAAAACTAGCGATTAACGCTTTAATCTGGATTTTTTGATGTTCAGAGATGAATGCTAGAAAAGTTTTTTTAATCATGATGCCTTATTTGGATAACGCTAATTGTCAAACAGAATATCATCTAACGAGTTGTGCAATACAAATGTGCTATCTCAGGTTGGCAATAAAATTGAGGCCCGACTTATAAATTCAATCTTAAGCTGATACCTCAAATCATGCCGCGTTCGACAAATTGCGGATAAAAAAAACCCAACACAAAAATAGGTTGGGCCTTAAATGAAATTGAATTCAGTTCAATTAAATTGTATCTGAATTCACAAGAAAAAGCTTCTGTTAATTTCACATTCATTGTTCTTTGTTGAATGATATTTTTATTTGTCAAAAAATGG
>JBBKWN010000096.1:0-61426 GCA_037968955.1 Rheinheimera sp.
ATGACCAAAACTCTCTGATTAAGTTTTTTTTGATATAAGTGGATGGCTGGATAGATAACCCTGCTGATGGTTGCAGTCGCCGTTGCTGATTTTGCTGCGCTTTAAGATTACCGCAGCAGCTATTGACGTGGCGAAAGGTATTCAAACACCACTTAATACTATGAAAAATATCTGTTTTTTCTTACAGTTAAAGATCTGCATTGGTTTTTTTAGATGTCTTGGTGGCTGGCTGTGTAGATGCTCTCTTACAATAAAAAAATCTGAGTTAGTAAAAAATGTTCGGCAGCTCTCGCCGGTAATTTGCGGCTATCCACCGCGAAAAAAGCCCCGGCAGTGTCCTGGCCGAGGCTTGATCGATATTTTTAATCGCGGCTGACAACGCAGCCATCACCAGCAGATAGTCAGGTGATTGTTGTGCTGCACAGCGAATAAAATTACATCTTAAACGACACTGTGCTGTAGAACAGCTGGCCGATGTTGTCATAGCTTGCAGAACCGGTGCCGGTGCCGGTGGTCACACCTGGCAGATCGCGATCAAACAGGTTATCGACACCGACCGTCCATTTCAGGCCGTTACTAAACTCATAACCCAAGCTAATGTCACTAATAAAGTAACTGCCGTAGTTCATGATGTCTGACGGATCTGGGTTAATCGCCAGCGACTGGTCAGTATACAAGCTGACACCACTGAGATGGCGGGTTTTCCAGCTGGCTGTCCAGGCATCGCGGCTATAAGCCACGGAGTAGTTTTCCTGCCAAGTTGCTTCACCTTCCGTACCGGCGCGTTGTTCAAAGACCGATGGATTGTTCTGGAACGAAAAGGTTTTGCGCGAATCGAGGTAAGTGCCAAGGACTTTGGTTTTAAAGCGGCCGCCGGCTGCGTCAAAATCATAACCGAGTTCAAAGTCGACACCTTCGGCCGTTTGGGCCGCCACGTTCAGCGAGCTGGAGGTGATGAGCTTTAGCTCTTTGCTTTGTGGATCACGAATCACTTGCTGACAGAACACATTGTTGATGCCTTCAGTGGTATCAACACATTTGTTCACGACATCTTGCGCCGAAATTGCGCTGATGGCGTCGTCAATTTCAATTGACCAGTAGTCAACAGTGATCGTGACATTCTCAACCCACTCAGGCTGGTAGACAAAACCGACGGTGTAGCTGTTGGATTCTTCTGCTTTGAGGTTGCGATTACCACCCGACAAACCTTCGATGCTGCTGCCGGTGGCGGTCGAGACAAATTGAGCCGGAACCCCTAACGCGGCACAGTTCGTCACGCGGTTGGCGCTTTGCTTGTAACGCAGATCACAAGGGTCGCTGACGCGGAAAAACGTTTGGTTCAGTGGACGATACAGTTCACCGATGTTAGGTGCGCGCAGCGCCACCGAATAAGTGCTACGCATCCGCAGTTCATCGGTCATGGTCCAGTCTAAACCAGTTTTCCAACTGGTCGCTTCGCCAATGGTGCTGTAATCGGCATAACGCACCGCGGCGTCAAAGGTCAGGTCTTGGAAAATACCCACATCGCTCAACAGCGGCACGGTGATTTCAGCAAATAGCTCTTTAACATGGAACTTGCCGTGGGCTGGTTGTAGTGCATTGAGGAAAGTTGCACCTGTCGCAGCGAAGGTATCAGGGACGTTATCGCTTTGCTCGTGGCGGTATTCAACACCACCGGCAAAACCGATACCACCGGCGGGTAAGTCATACAGATTGCTGTTGGCAAAAGAGGTACCGGCCACGCGTTGTTTAATTTTACCTTCAGAAAACGCGGTGGTATTAAACCAGTTCGCAGCAGCATTGTTGACTGCACCATTGCCAAAAATTGAGGTTGGGATACAACCCGCTGCGCGAGCGGCGACGTCACGGCAAACAATTTGACCATCCACCTTAATTGCATCAATCGATTGCGCCCAATTTTTCCGAATAAGGTTATTGAAGTTTTTTTGTTTCAGCGTGGTTTGACCATGCGTGACAAAGCTATCAATCGACCAGTCATCGTTTAGTTGGCCTTTCAGGTTTAGGCTGAATTGGTCGGTAATCCGGGTATTTTCTTCCTTCCGACGGCCGGCATCTTTGTTAAAACGATGGACGCTGATGGTTTGTTTGTTGCTGGCATCCATCAACGCCGCCAAGCTTGGACTGACAAATGCGTTGTCGCGTTTGATCACTAACGCCGAGCCATATTCAAAAAATGACGGCTGACGGTCGGTATAACCCTGATTCACCACATGTTTGGCCGACGCACTGAGGTTCATCTCTGGGGTCAAGTCATAGTCACCCTTGAGGTTGAAGCTGTAGCGGTCAAAGTTTGGTTGTAAATCGTCGTAATCACGCAGGTTCAGCAGTTCACAGTTCTGACAGGCGTAATCAGAGGCAAACACGGTACCCATCTGTTGTGGCCGTACTGAGCCGTCCGGGTTAAAGGTGTACCAGACTTTATTCAGCAGGAAGTTACCGTTAATCGAGCTGTCATAATAACCAGCATTAGGTAAGGTTATTTTGTCGCTTACGCCATCATGAATGGTGTTGCCGGCGGCATCTTTTTGCGTTTCGTTGTTGGCAGGGTTCGTCACCGCAAACCACGGCGTGCGTGTTTTACTGCGATCGTTGGCATTCATGCCGTCTTGCGTGGCGTAGTCGGCGGCAAAAGCCACGTTACCATCGCCATTTGCAATGTTTTGACCATAAGAGAAGGTCAGTTTTTGGTTGTTATACGGGTTGTCATTGGCTTTGCTGGCCGTTGCCGAAACGTCTAAGCCCTGAATATTTTTCTTCAGCTTAAAATTCACCACGCCTGTTACAGCGTCAGCACCATAAATGGCCGAAGCACCACCGGTAATAATTTCAACACTTTCAACCCAAGCGGTTGGAATGGTGTTGGTGTCAACCGATGCTGTGCCGGCGCTGCTCGCCACATGACGTTTGCCATCGACCAATACCAAAGTACGGGAAGTGCCCATACCACGTAAATCCAGCAGGCTTAAACCGGCCGTACCAATTGAATTACCAGAGTTGGCCAGCGAGTAAGTGGATGCCAGTGCTGGCAGTTCATTCAGCGCTTCACCGATATTCAGCGCGCCGGTTTCGAGCAGTTCAGCACCACTGATCGAGGTCACTGGCGATGGCGAAATTGCGCCTTCGCGTAAAATCCGCGAACCGGTAACTTGCACCCGCTCTACGGCTGCTTCAGTTTGTTGGGCGGTAACGGTGGTGCTCAGCAGTGCGCCGGCAGCGGCGACTGAATACAGACTGAGTCTGATAGCTTGGTTTAATAATGGACGACGAAACATGTATACCTCAAATTGGCGAATTTAGTTGCGCTAGTGAAGGCTAAATTCAGCTTTTTAGGACCTGGAAAAAAGACCTACCTGCCCCGATTTTGGGGCGGCGCATTTTATAGAAAAAAAGCGCTGTTGCCGCTAAAAATACGATGGATATCTACACTTCCAATACTGACTGATGAACAAAACAACAATCCGGATAGCAAATAAACAACTGTTGCTGCTTCTATAAACAGTGTTTATTTGCCGTTTGTTCGAGCTGATCTGCGTTGGTGGTGCGGATGTTAAAGCCGAGTTCAAGGCTTCGAGGCGGAAAACAGCATCGGCAAATGGCGGCTGAAAAGTTGAGGAATTCGCAAAAATTTCAATTCGCTTGGCAATAACGGTTGTTTAAGCTATAAATGTAATCGCTTACATTTCACCCTGCGTCGCGCAATAAACGGCCATCGGTCGTTCCACGTGAAACGCTGGTTGAATGTGAGTGTAAGTGTGAGTGTGAGTGTGAGTGGACCCCTGGTCGATCTGGCACGGGCAACAACATTGGTGTGGTTTGTGATCGCTGATGTGAGTGTTGGATTGATATTACTTTTTGAGTGATGTTATTTTTTGAGTGAAAACTACTCTCCCACAGCCGCCCTGTTCCCGTTTGTCATCCTCGGCGAATAGGTGCGGCTGATTTTATCGCGTGGCATTGCGCGATACCGGCGTTAAAACTGCAAGATCATCTCTGCTGCGCTGCAGTGGCAATCAACACCACAACGGACACACGCATAACCCTGCAAACTTTCGGCACGCCATTTATCCGCATGTTGCTGAATCAGCACCCCGCCGTGGCGGCTGAAATATTTCACCGCCGCATTGCCCGGGCTTTGTTGCCATAAGTGCGCTAAGCCAGCAACCGCGCCTTGTTGTTGTAAAGCGCCAATAGAAAGTAACAACAATTGCCCACCAATGCCCGCGCCCTGCAGCTCTGGGGCTACGGTGTTGCATTTAAAATAAGCGACTTTTTCCGGCGTTACGGGCCACAACTGCGGGCTGCACCATTGATCTAATTCCCATTGCCCCGGCGCAAAAGCCAGTCGAAATCCAATAAGCTGTTTGGTCGCGGCAATAGCCACAAAGCTTGCATTCAGTTGCTGCGACAACCCGCGGTCAAAGTACAGCTGCAATAATGCTGGTGTTAGATAGCCAGCACCATGCACTAAATTACCAAGCTGTAAGACCTCGGCAAAGTCCGTGGGTTGCATTGGGCGATATTGAATGTTATTGATTGTATTCATCATGGTCTGGCTGGTTTGGCAAGGTTGTTATATCTTGCCATGATTAGCCTTCATCCGACAAAGGGCTTTGCCCATCAGCCCACTGACCTTCGCGAAGTAGACTTGCCAATGACATCAACGAAGATTCTCACCACCGCTATGTACGACCCGATGCACGATACTTTTCCCGGCCAACTACAGCCATACCCTGAGAGTTACTGGGCGGCGCAGTCCGGGGCTGCGCCGAGTGATGATGGCGTGATCAGCGGTGATGTTCGAGCGGATGTAGTGGTCATAGGCGCCGGTTATACCGGGCTTTCCACTGCCTATCATCTGGCCACAGAACACGGTGTCAAAGCGCTGGTGTTGGAGGCAAATCAAACGGCTTGGGGTTGTAGCGGGCGTAATGCTGGTTTTGTGCTGAAATCTAGTGGTCGCAAACCTTATGCCCAAATGCAAAAGCAATGGGGCGATGCGGTAATGCATGGCATTTACCGTGAATTCTGCGAAGGGGTGGACACCGTCAAAGCGTTAATTGCACAGGGCATCGATTGTGATGTGCAACCACCGGGTTATTTACGGATGGCGCACAAACCCGCAATGTGCAAAGTGTTGCAGGCGCAAGCTGACTTGCAGCGAAAAATGTTTGGTTATGAAGTGGAAGTTTTAACACAGCAACAGGTCCAGCAGCAGTATGTGGGCGATCAACAAGCCTTTGGCGCATTACGCTATGCCGATGGTTTTGGCGTCAACCCATTAAAACTGGCCTGGGGTTATCAGCGACTGGCGCGCGCCGCTGGCGCCCGTATTCATACGGGTTCGCCGGTCATCGACTGGCAACAAGCCGCCGATCAGCAACTGTTAATCACGCCATCGGCTCGGATCCACGCCAAAAAAGTAGTGATTGCCACCAACGGCTATACACCGAAAAATTTTCATGCCGGTGTGCAGGCGCGCACATTGCCGGTGTTGTCACAGATTATTGTCACCGAGCGCCTCACCAACGAACAGCTGGCGGCCTGTAATTTCCTTACCAGCCATGTGGTGATGGATACCAGAGCGCTGAAATACTATTACCGTAAACTTCCCGACAACCGAATTTTATTTGGCGGTCGCGGTGCGATCACCGGCAAAGATGCGGCAAATCCTTATTATGCCGACCGGCTATTACAGGTATTGCAACAAAGCTTTCCGGCGCTGCAGCAGCTACGGTATCAATACAAATGGTCAGGCTGGATTTGTATGGCGCTTGATGACCTACCGCATATTTACCAAGCTGATGAACGTGGTGATGTGGTGTATAGCATGGGTTACTGTGGCAGTGGTTTGTCATTCTCAGTGCAAGCGGGTAAACGTTTGGCCGAGCGGGTGATGGGCATCGCCCAACCGGATTTACCGTTGTACCAAACCGCGTTGCCGAAATTTCCGTTGCCTGCACTACGTCGCTTAGGGCAGTGGGGGTATTTTCACTATGGGAAATACAAAGATCGCTGGTTTTGAGCCAATAGCATGGGTGTGTTGGTGTTCGTCATGGCCGGAAATTGGCGGTTCACACTGGGCAAAAAAGTGCGCGATGTGCCATTTTTGGACAAGATTTTAGGCTGACTTATGCGGCTAAATCACCGTTAATTTGGCGTTAATTGTATAATAATTGTATCTTTTATTTTTGTGTTTTTATTGAGTTTTATATAAAAGCCTCATACCATGCAGTTCGCAGCTTAATGGAATGGGGCGAATGATTGTAGTGGAAATGTTGCAAAGTTTTGATGGGTTACTTTTAGCCTTCGGTGTATTGTATTTTTGGTATGCACCGATCATTTTGATTTTAAGCCGACCAGGGCTTAATTTTTTCCAACGCTTAGGTTGGGGGATCACTTGTCTGGCGTTGTCGTGGTTCAGTTATTTTTGGTTGAGGCAACGGCAGAAAAGTTAAAGTGTTGTTGTTTTTGCCAAAAAATAGCCAATTTGACGTACTGCTAGCACCGTCTTTTATTAAGTTGTTGATTTTTAACAAATATGTTCTGGCTTGGCATTTGCAATCCTCCATTATCTTATTGATATCAGGATGCATATTATGTCCGTTACCGCTGTTTCAATGTCGAAGTTTTGTCGTAATACCTGGTTAATCACCCGTTTTGAAATCTTTCGGCTGTTTGGCAGTCCGCGTGGCTGGTTTGCGTTAGCCGCATTCGCCGTGATCTGGTTTCTTATTCTGCGTTACCCCATTTTTGAAGCAAGTTCAGCGCTGCAACAGGCCGACACCCAACTGATGCTCGGCAGAATGTTGGGGATGGTCGGTTTTTATCAATTGATGGCTTGGCCACTGCCGGAACTGATTATGTATTGGTTGATTAGCTTGTTACTGCTACCACTGGTGGTGGTACTTAGCAGCGCCGATCAGACCAGCAGCGACCGCGCCCGCGGCACCTTACGTTTTTTGGCATTACGCACCAGTCGCGATAGCATTTTCTTTGGCCGTTTTTTCGGGCAATGGTTGGTGCAAGGATTATTAATTGTGATGTCGTTGCTAGCAACGTTAGCGCTTGCCGTCTGGCGGCAACATAGCTTGTCATTGGTAGCGCTGGAAGCGGCGCTGATTATGGCGCTCAATCTGCTTATTGTGCTGGCACCATTTACGGCACTGATGGCGTTATGTTCGGTGCTGGTGCGCTCGTCGAAGCTGGCGGTTTGTCTGGCGATTGTTGGCGGTGGAGTGGTTATCGGCTTCATTAGCTGGGCTGGCTGGTACTTTCCAGAGCTGTTACAGCTGTTGCAATACGCGCCAGGAGCGCAACTCCCTGCACTGTTGGCCGGTCACGGCTGGTCGACCTTCAAAGAAATCCCCTTACCGCTGGTGCAAACCTCGGTACTGCTAGCGCTGGGCCGGTTGGCCTTGCAAGGAAAATCATTATGAGCACCATTATTCAGGCACAACAATTATCCAAATCCTATGGCCAGCATCGGGTGTTGCAGGCACTTAATTTCACGCTTGTTGCCGGTGAGCCTATTGCGCTGATCGGCCCTAACGGCGCCGGTAAAACCACGTTATTTAGTATTTTGTGTGGTTTTTTGGCGCCAGACAGCGGGAAGATAGAGATTTTTGGTCAAAAACCCGGTAGTGATGCTTTGTCAGGCCGCGTTAGCGCTTTGCCGCAAGATGCCATGCTTGACCCGAATTTCTCCATTGGTACCCAGCTGACTTTTTATGGCCAACTGCAGGGCATGAACAAAACCACGGCCGTTGCCGAAACGCGGCGGGTGCTGGCATTGGTTGATTTAGCCGATCATTTTTCGCAAAAAGCCACAGTGCTCAGCCACGGTATGCGCAAAAGAGTGGCCATCGCGCAAGCGTTGTTGGGCCAGCCCGAGCTGGTATTACTGGATGAACCTACCGCTGGGCTTGATCCGGTCAATGCACTACAGATACGGCAAATCATTGCGAGTTTGACCGATGAAGCGACGTTTATGATTAGCTCGCACAATATTTATGAGTTGGAGCGGCTGTGCGGCACGGTGTTGCATCTGGAGCGCGGCAAGTTGGTGCAGCAAGCTGCGGCGCCGCAAGAGGCTGTTGGCTACCTCAGCCTACATCTGGAAAGCGCCGATACCAACCAAGTGCTGGCGGTATTGCGACAAATTGCCGGCGTCACCTTAGTTCAGAGCACGCAGAAAAATGAATTTGCCGTGCATTATGATCGCAACTTAGCACCGGATCTTGATCTGACGTTACTGGCTGTGGTGCGCGCGCAAGGTTGGCGTTATCGCAGCCTGACGCAGGGGCGCACGTTAGAGCAGCAATTATTTGCGGTGGTAAATGGGTAATGGCTGCGCCGTGATGGACTGAAATTGCTGCGGTTAACTTTCAAGAAATTGCAGTTTATCCGGCACGCCATTCCAGTCATCAGCATCAGCAGGGGCGGCTTTGATGGTGGTAATGTTGGGCCAAATTAGCGCCAGCTCGGCGTTTAGTTCGATAAAGGGTTGTTGTCCTGCAGGCAGCGCATCGTGTTGAAAAATGGCAGTAGCCGGGCATTCAGGTTCACATAAACCACAGTCGATACAAATGGTTGGACTAATGGCGAGGAAATTGGGGCCTTCAAAAAAGGCATCGACCGGACACACGGCAACACAGTCGGTGTATTTACATTTGATGCAATTATCAGTGACGACAAACGCCATGTTGACCTCCGCTGCTGACGAGCCGATAACGCCGTGAAATTTACGGCCAGTTTTGGCCGGCGAATTGTACGGAAAGAGCGCAAAATTACAAGCCGGCCGTTGTTTTTAAGCGCTGCGGCAAATTGTAACGGCAATTCACACGCTGTTGCCAATTTGACGTAAAATAGCCGCACTTACCATCTTGTGAGCCGCCATTTTGTTGCCGGCTAAGACACCGATAGGACTTTGCATGATCCGTTTAACTGAAATTAAATTACCTCTTAATCACGACGAAGCGGCATTGCCCGCCGCCATTTTGAGTAAGCTGAAGTTAAAGCCAGAGCAGCTGAAAAGTTTCAGCATGTTTAAACGTGGTTATGACGCGCGCAAAAAGTCAGATATTCAACTGATTTACACCCTCGATGTTGAGGTTGAGCAAGAAGCCGCAATTTTAAAAACATTCGAAAAAGATCAACACGTTAAACCGTCCCCCGACACCAGTTACAAATTTGTCGCACAAGCTCCGGCCGAGTTGTCGGAACGTCCAGTGGTGATTGGCTTAGGTCCTTGTGGTTTATTTGCCGGTTTATTGCTGGCGCAGATGGGCTTTAAACCCATTATTCTCGAACGTGGTAAAGAAGTGCGGGAACGCACCAAAGACACCTTTGGTTTCTGGCGGAAAAAACCACTGAATACCGAATCTAACGTCCAGTTTGGTGAAGGTGGTGCAGGCACTTTTTCTGATGGCAAACTGTATAGCCAAGTAAAAGACCCTAAACATTATGGCCGCAAAGTGATGAGCGAATTTGTCGCCGCCGGTGCGCCTGATGAAATTATGTATGTCAGCAAACCCCATATCGGCACCTTTAAGCTGGTGAATATGGTGGAAAAAATGCGCGCAAATATTATAGAAATGGGCGGTGAGATCCGTTTTAGCACCAGAGTTGATGATTTATTGCTGCAAGATGGAGCCGTCACGGGCTTGCAACTGTCGACGGGGGAAACCCTCCCATGTCGCCATGTGGTATTGGCCGTTGGGCATAGCGCCCGCGATACTTTTGAAATGTTGCATCAGCGTGGTGTTTATATTGAAGCCAAGCCGTTTTCAATTGGCTTTCGGATTGAACATCGCCAGTCGATGATTGATGAATGTCGTTTTGGCAGTAACGCCGGTAATCCGCTGCTCGGCGCCGCCGACTACAAACTGGTCCATCATTGCAGCAACGGCCGTACCGTTTATAGCTTCTGCATGTGTCCGGGCGGCACTGTGGTCGCTGCGACGTCTGAAGCTGGCCGGGTCGTGACCAACGGCATGAGCCAATATTCGCGCAACGAACGTAATGCCAACAGCGCGATTGTGGTGGGGATTGATCCTGAACGTGATTACCCTGGCCATCCACTGGCGGGCATTGAATTACAACGCACACTAGAAGCGCAAGCTTATGTGCTCGGTGGTGAAAACTACGATGCGCCCGCCCAGTTAGTTGGCGACTTTCTTCGTGGCACGCCTTCTACCGCATGTGGTGAAGTGCAGCCGTCATATACCCCTGGCGTGAAACTGACTGATTTAGCCAAGGTGCTGCCAGACTTCGCTATTGCGGCTATCCGGGAAGCCATTCCGGCGTTTGATCAGCAAATTAAAGGTTTTGCCAGAGCTGAAGGTTTGTTGACCGGCGTCGAGACCCGGACCTCATCGCCGATCTGTATTAAACGTGGTGTCGATCTGCAAAGCCTTAATGTGCAAGGCTTGTATCCTGCTGGCGAAGGCGCCGGTTATGCCGGTGGTATTTTGTCGGCAGGTATTGATGGCATTAAAGTCGCCGAAGCTTTGGCGTTGGCAATGGTCGGCGAGATCGGCTCGGCATAAATGATTTTGTTGTGATATAAAGACACGATTGTCAAATTTGGGTTAACAAAAGTATGGTGTTTCCCGTCATAGCTGCGGCCGGCCAGTGCTGGCACCGCTTGCGATGACGTCGAGGTCTTACCATAGGATGAATGAAAAGGAGTGCAAAATGCGTAAGACGTTGTTGGTAGTTGCGGTCATTGCCGCCGGTGCGTTGGCTTATTATAAATTTGGCCAAGGTCTCTCTAGCGTGCCTGAGTTGGCGGGGCTGGAATACGTTCCAGCAGACACCGTGTTGTTGTCAGCGCAGGTGACGCCGATTGATCTGGGTAGTTATTTGTCCAGTCTTGGTATGGGCCCGCAATATTACGATGCCAATATGCAGCAGGGTTTTGCCGATATGGCCGCTGAAGCTAGCGAACCGCAGCAAAAGTTTGGCTTGGCGCTTATTCAAACCTACATGAAAGCGCTGGCCGATCCAGCGGCGTTAAGCGCCAACACCGGCATTAAGGCGCAAATGCGCAGTCTGGCCTATATGGTCGGTTTATCACCGGTGTTGCGGATTGAATTGGGCGATGAAGCCGCGTTTTGGCGTTTGTTTGATGACGCGGAAAGCAGCAGTGGTTTTAGCCATGTGGCGCAGCAAATCAAGGCGGTGAAATATCGCCAATATCGTTTTAGCCATGAAGAGATGACGGTTGATTTGCTGGTGTCGGTGCAAAATGGCTGGGCCAGCATTGCTTTGAGTTCAGAGAAGTTTGATCCAGAGCATTTGGCGCTACTGATGCAGGCGGAAAAGCCAGCACAAAACCTCACAAACACCTCAGTTTTGAAAGATTTTCAGCAGAAGTATCAGCTAGAAAAAGGTGCTTTTGGTTATGTCAGTACCAGCCAGCTCACACAATTCATGACCAGCAAAGATGGCAACCGCTTGGCAAAAGACATTGAGGCCGTGTTTGGCACACAACTGAACGTGGTGCTGGCCGATTGGCGTAATGCCAGTTGTGCCGCTGACGTGGCGGCGATAAGCGCCAGCTGGCCAGGTGTGTTTATTGACAACAAATTTGATGTTTCGGACGCCACGCTGTTAAAAGTCTCTGGCCGGATGTTGATCCCAACTGAAAATCAGCAAACGGTGAAGTTGCTGGCGGCGCTGCGAGGTTTTTTACCGGCGCATAGCCAAACTATTGACGATGCGGGCATGTTTTCAGCGGCGATTGGGCTGGATGTGGCGCAATTGGCACCGACTTTGGGCAAATTGTGGACAGGTTTAATTGAACCGGCCTATCAATGTCAGCCGCTGGCCGAGATGCAAGCGCAAATGAAACAAGCAAATCCGTTAGCCGCCGTGGCGATGGCTGGCATGGCCAGTGGCTTGCAAGGTATTTCGGTGACTATCAATGACGCCGAACTGGACCTGACGACCAGCAATCTGAAAAGTGCTGACGCGTTAATCACAATTTCTGCCGATAACGCCAGAGCCTTTGTTGATGGCATCAAAGCATTTTACCCGCCGTTAGCGACAGTGGCTTTGCCTGCGGCCGGTGACGAGCTGGATTTGGCATCGGTAATGCCGGAAGTTGCCGTGCTTGGCATCCAACCCAAATTAGCCTTAGCCGACTCGCACCTGTTGTTGTACGTTGGGCCGACGGCGACCAGCCAATCGTTGGTGGTGGCCAAAGAAAGTCTGGTTAAAAATGGCTTACTCAGTTTCAGTATGGATTACGGTCGTTTCTTTAAAACCTTAGAAAGTGCGATGGTGGCCAGCGGCACCGAAGTGCCGGCAGATTTCCTACAATTTTCTGGCAGTAAAATGAAAATGGCGCTGAAAATGGATGTCAATCCACAAGGTTTGGTGCTGAGTTCAGAACTTGAAATGGCGCAAACCACCAAATAAACAAAACCCGCTGCGCCGGTTTGTTACCGGCCTGCGGCATCGCCCAACCAATGAACCAACCAATAAACCAATCAATTCATTAATCTTTGCTTTGCAGCCGCAGTCGTATCACACACTGCGGTTTTTCTTTTTAACGTTGCAGCCGATGCTGTTTGATGGAACTCGGCGCAAACTTGGCGCCTGCGCAACCATTGTGGTTGCCAGCATCATAGCGCCTGTTGTGCCGATATGTTCCTGTTGCTCGCGGCATACCTGAAGTGCCACGTTGTCACGGGAGCCGTGGTGACACAGATTTAACGGTGTTTCTGCCGGCGGATTCAGTGATGTAAAAGACCACCCAAAGTTACCACCCGTGTCGGCTAACCACACCACCCGTTGCAATTTCTGCGCACCACAACTTCCAAGCTCACGCAGCCGCAATGACGGGCATTCAGCCGTCGACTGCAAAGAGCGAATTGCAGCTGTTCAGATCAGGCGCTCTCGAAAAAACGAATCTCTGCTTTGCCTTATTTGCAGGCATTCGTTGTTTCGTGAACCCAGAGTGTTACCTCTTATTAGGCCAAATTCAGTGTGCCAGTACAAATTCGCTGTTAGCAGTTCATGGCAGAATCTCAGGAAACTGTTGGTGCATGAGTGAAACAGTGGTGGTGCGTAGCAGTGACAACGAGTGGTTCTGTTAATCTGACACAGGGGGTAACTTTGGGTGATATTTTACATTCATCCGGTGAGTTCTGGTCTTGGCGGTTTTGCCGAAATCCCGTATAACAACCGTAAGTTAACTTTCACTGATTGTCGCATCAATGCAATTCACGGAACAACATCAGGCTGAATTTGCCGATATCGCCAAGCAAAAGATCGCTGAATTTAATGCCTTGCACTGGGACACCAGCCTGCGTCAGCCACTCGGCCTCGCCATCCATGACGACGCCGGCACCTTGCTGGGCGCTTTAGCGGGCCGTACCTTTGGCAACTGGTTTTATCTGGAATCATTTTGGTTGGCCCCCGAACTGCGCGGCAAAGGCCAGGGTTCAGCACTGTTACAACGCGCCGAACAAATCGCCCGCGACCGCGGCTGCTGTTTTGTGGTTCTGGATACGTTAGATTTTCAGGCGCGGCCCTTTTACGAAAAATTCGGTTATCAGCTGCAATGGACTCAGCAGGACTACCCTTTCGCCGGTGGCGCCAAGTATTTTATGAGCAAAGTGCTTTAGTCAAGCTGGTCAAATAGTTGGACTATGGTGGCGACAAACCCAAAACTGCAACCACTGAGCTCTGCCCTTTGCCACTCCGCTGCTGACGGTGTTTGGTTTGTTGGGCCTGGGGATGTCGGGCATGAACGAGTTGCAGTCGTTCGACTCAGCCGCTGTCGAAAAAACGAATCTCTGGTTTGCCTTATTTGCGGTCATTCGATTTTTCGTGAAATCTGTATGCGAAAAGTTTTCTAAATAGGTGACCAAATTTAGTATGCCACTACGTACTTTGGCAATTTCATTGCGGATAGAAGTCATGGAGGTGATAAATTTGTCCAGTTCCTCTTGCTTGCAGACTCAACAGGCTCGAACATCAGCGTGATAGCTAAGAGTGTTGTAAAATGCCTGAAACACTGCCAAAGTCGTCTGAGTTTCCTCTTCATCGATTTTAATTGAGTTCTTTCAATAATTTGAGGCGTACATCCAGTCCATGAATAACAGTAGTATTTGCACATGAATCGATTACTCGGATTGGATTTACTGCGCGCAATCGCCATTGTTTGGGTGATGTTGTATCACGTCACCAGTTGGGGGGTCGTGTTACCGGGCTTCGCAGAATACGGCTTTATTGGTGTTGATCTGTTTTTTGTCTTGAGTGGATTTTTGATTGGATGGCAGCTGCTTAAACCCTATACAGCTGGGACTCAACCAGCCTGGGGTCAGTTTTTTGTGCGACGTGCTTTTCGTGTGTTACCCGCCTACTGGTTCGTATTGCTGTTGTACTGGGCAGTGCCAGCACTGCGGGAGAGCCCGAACATTCAACCCTTGTGGCAATTTCTAACCTTTAGCCAGAATCTGTTCACCGACTACTTCCATGCTAGAGCATTTTCGCACGCCTGGTCATTGTGTGTTGAAGAGCATTTTTACCTCTTGCTGCCACCACTTGTCTGGTTACTGGCTCGTAAACCGGACGCTGGCAAAGTGGCGGTTGTATTTCTGCTGATGCTAATAGCAGGCATGTTGCTTCGCAGCTGGCTGTGGCAGCATCAGGTTGAGCCTTTTTTGCATATCCGCACTGGTGAGGGAAATTTCCTGATCCGCTATATCGAAAATATATATAACCCAACGTACTGCCGTTTAGATGGTTTGCTGGCGGGAGTCATGCTGGCGACGGTGAAAGGCTTCAGGCCTGTTTGGTGGTCTTGGGCTATGGAACGCCCGACCTGGTTTTTTTGCACCGGACTACTTGGAGCCGTGGCCGCCTTATCACTTCCTGCTCCTGGTTATTTAAGTGCAGTATTCGGCTTCCCGTTATTGTCTTTCAGTCTGGCGGCAATTGTGCTTGCCGCAGCCAGCCCACACAGTGGATTCGGGCGCTGGCGAGTGCCTGGAGCTGCGCCTGTTGCCATCATGGCGTTTAGTTTATATCTGAGCCATAAAATGGTTTATTACCTGATCAACACCTATGTAGTCCAGTATTTACCTGACTCGAATATAGTCAGGGTGGGTCTATATCTTGGTGCAGCACTGACCGCAGGAGCATTGTTGTATCTGAGTGTAGAGCGCTCCGGATTAAAGCTACGCGATAGATGGAGCAAAACAGCAGATGTCCGGATCACATCGGCAGAAACGGTAAGGTCATAGATAAACTATAAGCGAGCGGGTTGACCACTCTATTTATTCTGTTACGGCAGAGACGAACACAATTCGGGCTGGTAAAACACACCCTGACCTTTCCCCGGAAAACCCAGGACAGGCATCAAATAAAGGAACAGCACATTCTTTTAAGTGATGTATCAAAAAGTTAGTCTGGTCACGGATAGTGGTCAAATGGTTTTGGCCACATCGTTATAGTCTGAACACTGGTAACCAACAGAAACGAGAAATGGATAATGCACGTTTTTTTAACGTTCTGACAATGCGTTAATGTTTCGAAATTTTCGAGCGCCGCGGTTCAGCTTTTGTCAGAAACGTCCGCTTTCAGTAAATAGTTGCTATTCGATAGCGATCGATGACTTCTTCAGTTCTTGGCACTGCGCTTATTTTCGCGAAGTGGTCAGTTGGCTGCAATGAGTGGATGGCCGCTGGCGGTATGTCGACGAGGGCGCCGACTCTATAGCTGGCAATGCACGCTGGTTGATAAATAACCAGAATTCTCATAAGGTAGGTCGTCACCACCCAATCTGAATTACCATTTCTAAGTCACCCTTAATACGGCTTTAAATTTAAAAGGATATTATGAAAAATCGTCGAAATTCTTCACTTCAGACGTTGCCACGTCAGGCCTTGCTTGTGCTCGTTGTTGCTGCCGGTAGTTTACTGGTGGGCTGTGAGCGGGCAGCCACCCCGGCCACCGAACCTGCAGCGGCCATCGCTGCCACAGAGAATGCCGCCAAGCCAGCATTCGCCAGCTATAGCGCCGAGCAGTTTTATGCCACCAAGTCCTATCAAGGCAGTGCGATTAACCACAACGGCCAATCGTTATTGGTGGCGTCGGATGAAAGCGGGGTATTTAATTTGTACCGGGTTAGTCTGGATGGCAAAACCTGGCAGCCGCTGACCCAATCGACCACCAACGCTATGTTGCCGGTGGACTGGTTTCCAAAAGACGACCGGGTACTGTATACCGCCGATCAGGGCGGCAATGAGCTGAACCATCTGTATGTGCTGGAAGCGGACGGTAAAGTGGTCGATTTAACCCCTGGTGACAAACTCAAAGCGATGTTTGTCGGTTGGTTGGGCGCTGAGGCCTTTTTTGTGGTCAGTAACGAGCGCGACCCGAAGTTTTTCGATTTATACCGTTATGACGCAAAAACCTATGAACGGACCTTGGTCTATCAGAACAATGAAGGTTTTGAAGTGGCCGCGATCAGCGATGATGGCCGTTATCTAACACTCAGTAAAGAACGCACCAATGCCGACAACAATTTGTATTTGTTGGATCTCGCCGACGCAGCAAAAACACCGCTGCATATCACGCCGCACGATGGCAATGTTACTTTTGCCGTGCACGGTTTTAGTCGTGATGGCAAACAGCTGATTTTTGGCTCTGATCAAAGTTCCGAATTCAGTCAGGCTTTTAGCTATGATCTCGCCAGCAAACAAAGCAGTTTGTATCAGCAAGCGGACTGGGATATCAGCTTTATTGGTTTTAGCAAAGATAACAAATACAAAGTGACGGCGATTAATGCCGACGCTTCGACCAAAATTCAAATTACCGACCAAAATACTGGCCAACCACTGCAGTTGCCGAAGTTGCCAGAGGGTGATTTACGCGGCATCAATTTTTCGGCCGACAGCCAATATTTGAGTTTTTATGTCAACGCCGACAACAGCCCGTCCAATTTGTACGTGTGGAAAATTGGTGACGCCAATGCCACAAGGCTGACCCAAGCACTTGATAGCGCCATCAATGAAAACAACCTGGTGGTCAGTAAAGTGGTGCGGTTTGCCAGTTTTGACGGTTTGCAAATTCCGGCGCTGTTGTATCAGCCAAAAACAGCCAACGCCAATAGTCGGGTGCCAGCGCTCATTTGGATCCACGGCGGCCCGGGCGGTCAATCCCGTACCGGCTACAACCCAGTGATCCAGCATCTGGTGAATCAGGGTTATGCGGTGTTATCGGTGAACAACCGTGGCTCCAGTGGTTATGGCAAAACCTTTTTCCACCTCGATGATTTAACACACGGTGAAGACGACTTGCAGGATATTGTGTTTGGTAAACAATATTTGCAATCGCTGAACTGGATTGAGCCAGAGCGGATTGGCGTGATGGGCGGCAGTTATGGCGGTTATCTGACGATGGCAGCGATGGCGTTTACTGACGAATTTAAGCTGGGTATTAATATTTTTGGCGTGACCAATTGGGTGCGAACTTTGGAAAGTATTCCACCTTGGTGGGAATCGTTTCGCGAATCTTTATATGCTGAACTAGGTGATCCGGCAAAAGATGGCGAGCGTTTACGCCGGATTTCGCCGGTGTTTCATGGTGACAAAGTGAAAAAACCGGTGTTGGTGGTGCAAGGTGCCAACGACCCTCGGGTATTGCAGGTAGAAAGTGACGAAATGGTCGCCGCGATTAAGAAAAATGGCGTGCCGGTGGAGTATGTGTTGTTTGCGGATGAAGGCCATGGTTTTGTCAAAAAAGCCAATCGCATTACCGCGCAAAATGCCTATCTCGCTTTCTTGCAAAAATATCTGTAATTCCAATAGCAGAGTCTGCTAAAACAACCGCTCAGGCCGGAATACTTTGAGCTTCCGGCCTGCACTGATTGACCTTGGGTAGAACCTTGTGCGTAGCATTTTTGTAGTGCTTTCGTCGCATTTCTTAGTATTAGGCTACGCGTTGCGTAGCCGCTTCCAATACCAGCTGTAAGCGGTTTTTCGGTATCGTTTGTCAGTTGACTGCCGTGGATTGGCTTGCCGCAAGCTGTAGTCGCCACTGACTAAAATCTTGATCCATCGATGTGCCCCAGCTTCGCACCAATGCCTGATAACGCGGATAATCACCAGCGCGCAGTAATTTTAGCATTGCATCCACTTTTGGCCGTTGTTGCTCTAGCAGGTAACGCGCTGCCAGATAACCCCAGCGGTAAATCCGATCGTTGCCATTATTGCGCTCATAACCGGTGTGAAATAGCTCGCTGAGCTGAAATTGCGGCATGGCGGCTAGTTTCAGTGCTTCCGGGTTATCGCTGCCATGCGCCACATACTCGGCCATCCCTTCGGTCCACCAGACTAAATAAGGTGTATCTGGCGCGGGTGTTGGGCAATTCTCCGGAGGTGCGTGTGAGTCATGCAAGTTTGCGCAAAAATCACCATACAAGTTAAAACGGCCATCGAGGTAATGCACAAATTCATGGCTTAAGTTCCAGACATGCCCTTGCTCACGCTGGTAAGCGACAAATTCGGCCTGATTTTGTGGCTGATCCGGTAACCCTTCCAGATACATACCGCCATTGTCGGTCGGCATTTGAAAATGCTGGCCCGCAAATGTGGTGTATTGCTGTTTTGATGGGTAAATGTTGGCGCGAAGCATGCTGTTATGATCATGTTTAACCGGCTTGCCCTCGCTTTGAAACAGCTGATGAAAACGCTGCTCGATGGCCGCCAACTGGGCGCAGGCCGCTTGTTGCTGCGAAGGACTGAGGGCGGCCGATCGCAATAATAAGCTGTCACTGCAGCGGTGTTGTTGCGGCAGTATTTGCGCCACAGTCGCAGTGCTATTTACTTGGGCGTCGACTGTTTTTTCCGAAGCTCCTGCACCACTAAGCCCGCCGGCATATGCGGCGCTGGTACTGGCCAGAAAACCGCTGAGCAGCATCGCTCTCATCGTCAATGCTGTGGGCAGTAGACTATTTAGCAAATCATTTGGCAACCCTTTTGGCAAACCGCTTGGCCACCCATTTGGTAAAACATCGGGCAAATCATTTGGTAACCGGCTGCTTGGCCCTTGCCGCTGGCCACTATAGAAAAACTTCACTCTGGTCATACCTTCTCCTGATGGATCAGCCCGGCTTTTGGTTGATGCCAATTCGCACGAACAATGTTTGGCGACAAATATTCCGGCGCCACTGTTTACTTTACACTCAAATATATTGTATACAATATTTCATATCAAGCCTTTATCACGCACCGCAAAGTGGTGCTAGCGTTGGAGCAGCACCTGTTATGGAACATGATCAACGTTTTGCCCAGTGGCAACCGCCACGCCAAGACGCGCGAATAGCCAAGCACCGTCAGGTTTACCCTCTTGCAATCAGCAGTCTGGATTGTCATACCGGCGGTGAGCCTTTGCGCATCATTACCGGCGGTTTTCCGAAGCTGGTGGGTGATACGGTGTTGGCAAAGCGTCGGGACTGCCAACAACGCTTTGATGGCTTGCGCCGGGCATTGATGTGGGAGCCGCGAGGTCACGCCGACATGTACGGCTGCATTATTGTGGCGCCAGAACGGCCAGATAGCGTATTTGGGGTGATTTTTCTGCATAACGAAGGCTATAGCACCATGTGCGGCCATGCGATGATTGCGCTGGCCAAAGTGGCGGTGGAAGCCGCTGTGGTGCCGATGGTCGAGCCGGTGACGAGCTTCGCCATCGATGCGCCTTGTGGTCAAATCAAGGTGTTCGCTGCGGTCAAACAAGGGCAGGTACAACATTGCTGGTTTCACAATGTGCCGTCGTTTGTGGTGGCCAGCGAGCAACAGCTGCAGCTGCCAGGCTTTGGTCATATCAGCTACACCCTCGCCTACGGCGGCGCTTTTTATGCGTATGTCGACGCCGAGCGTATTGGGTTGTCGCTGGCGATGGACAATCACCGGCAAATTATTGACCTCGGTCAGCGCATTAAACTGACCCTGGCCGAGCAGCTTGTCATACAGCACCCTTTTGCCGCTGACTTAAATTTTTTATACGGGACTATTTTCACCAGCTCTGCTTTTTTCACTGGCACTGGCACTGGCACTGCTTTGCCGCGCCAGCCGCTGCCACCAACAGCCGCGCCCGAGCCTTCGCAAGTTCCAATCGATGCCACCTTGCTTGCCCAGCCGATTCAGCCCGCTCAACCAATAGCGGACATGCGTAATGTCTGTGTCTTTGCTGATGGTGAACTTGATCGCAGTCCAACCGGCAGCGGTGTCTCAGGGCTTGCCGCCATTTTGCAGCAACAAGGCAAACTGAAACTAGGCGAGACGCTGGTGATTGAAAGTATTGTCGGATCGCAGTTTCAGTTATCGATTGTGGAAGAGCTGCAGTATGGCCCTTATTCAGCGGTGATCCCGCGGGTGCAAGGTCAGGCTTTTGTCACTGGCCGCCAGCAGTTTTATCTTGATCCAAACGACCCCTTTGCAGAAGGATTTATCTTCCGATGAATACACCCATTCCGATGTTGGCGCCGTTGCAGCCGCAATTTGGCAAGCGGCTGGCGGCGTTTCGCCAAGCGATGCAACAAGCGAAGCAACAGGCAGCGCTCATTTTTGGCGCTGAGAATTTACGTTATTTAGTCAATTACGCCGGTGAAGCGGCTTGTGTGGTACTGACCCAACATCACGTGGTTTTGATCACCGACTACCGCTTTGCGGCGCAAGCCCGGCAAGAGTGCGCGCAAGCAGATCAAGATTGTCGGGTGATTTGCCGCGACCGTGACCAACAACGACTGGGTGAAGTGTTGGCATTGGAGCTCGCGGCGCAGCAAGCGACGCAGCTTTGGTATGAAGCTGAACATATCAGTGTGCAGCAGTGGCAGTTTTTACTGCAGGATTTATCGGCGGTGCACTGCACCCCTTGCCCGCCAGTGCTTGGCAGTTTGCGAATGGTCAAAGATGACTGGGAAGTGACACAAATTCAGCAAGCGGCGCAGATTGCGGACGAGGCGTTGGCGCAAGTGTTGCCGCTGCTGCAACCCGGCATCAGCGAAGCTGATTTTGCCACTGAACTGGAATACCGGCTGAAAAAGCTCGGCGCTGAAGCCTTATCGTTTGCCACCATTGTTGGTTTTGGTGCGCGATCTGCCTTGCCACATGCCTTGCCCGGGGCGCAGCGCTTGAAAAAAGGCGATTTGGTGCTGATTGATTTTGGCGCTGTCGTCAACGGTTATCGCAGTGATATGACCCGCAGTTACGTCGCCGGCAAACCAGATTTACGGCAATTGCAGCTATTTCAGGCGGTGCAGCAGGCACAGCAGGCAGCGCTAAAAGCAGTCAAAGCTGGGATCACCGCCAGCGCGTTATTTGCTATCTCTGATCAAGTACTACAAGGCTTTGAATTTGGTCGTTATGCCGGGCCAGGGCTGGGGCATGGTGTGGGTTTGCAGCTACACGAGCCTCCTTTTTTAAGCCCGGGCAACGCGCTGAAATTACCAGCCGGTGCCGTGATCACCATCGAGCCTGGGGTTTATCTGCCTAATTATGGTGGGCTGCGGCTAGAGGATGATGTGCTTGTCACCGCAGATGGTTATGTACAGCTGACACAAGCGCCGCAGCAGTTTGCGCTGGATTGTTAAAACGCCTGATTGCGCGGAACAACGCTGGCGGTTTTGAAATATATTATTTTTAGGAACAGATGTTTTATGCAAATTATTAGTGCACAACAAGTTGATCAGGTACTGGATTTTCCGCGCTTGATCAATGCGTTACAGCAAGGTTTTGCCAAAGGTTTTACCATGCCACCGCGGCAGTTATGGCCGTTGGCGGCTGACGGGCCAGAGGCTTTTGCGTTATTGCCGGCTTGGACTGACCAAGTGATTGCTGTGAAAGCCTTTAGTTATTTCCCAAACAATGCCCAGCAACAGTTACCGGCACTGCACGCCAGCATTTTATTGTATCGACGTGACAACGGTGTACCGCTGGCGTTGGTCGATGGCAGCAGTGTCACCTGTTGGCGCACTGCGGCGGTGTCGGCTTTAGCAGCGCGTTATTTGGCGCGCGCTGATGCCAAAACCTTGTTGTTATTGGGCAGTGGTCGTTTAGCGCTGCCACTGATTCAGGCCCATTTGGCGGAACATGATTTAAAAACCCTGCTGTTATGGGGGCGCAATCAGCCGGCGGTGGCGAAGCTTTGCCAGCAAGTGCAATTGCTGTATCCAACCCTGCAAGTGACCGTGGTGCCCGACATTGCGAACGCCTGCAGCCAAGCCGACATTATTGTCGCCGCCACCGGCTCTGCCACGCCATTGTTGTTTGGTAAGGATATTCCGGCCGGCTGCCATGTCGATTTACTGGGCAACCACAGCCCGCAGCAGCGCGAATGTGACAGTGAGTTGCTGCGCCGCGCTTCGGTGTATGTCGATGATCGCAACAATGTGCTGAATGAGGCTGGTGAGCTGTTGATCCCCATCGCTGAGCAGCAATTTTCAGCCGCTGACATTCGTGCTGAGTTGGCCGAGTTATGCCGGAAAAACCTGCCAGCACGGCAAAATGCGGATGAAATTACCTTATTTAAATCGGTTGGCACCGCGCTTAGTGATTTGCTCTGTGCCGAGCTGGTGTTACAGCGGCCCTATTTTGGCTAAGTATTCCCGTCATCTTTAAAGTTTCGGGGAAGTTGCAGAGAAGCTTCAGAAAATCTTCGGGAAGGTTACAGGGATGCTGGCTTTGTTGCTGCTTAGATCCAGCTTCGCTCGCCGCCTACCTGCACCTGCAATGATTGAGCGGATACGGCATTTACCCTAAAAAATTCAGAGAAAAACCTATGAGCACAGTCCGACGTCGCCCGTTCCCCGCGACTTTTTATGTCGCCAATACCATGGAAATTTTTGAACGGCTGGCCTGGTACGGTTTTTTCAGTTTGTCCTCTTTGTATATGACCAGTCCGATCAGCCATGGTGGTTTAGGCTTTAGCGATCAGGACCGAGGTTTTTTGCAAGGGATGATCCCATTTTTGCTGTATTTGTTGCCGGTTTTAACCGGAGCGCTGGCTGACCGATATGGCTATCGGCGGATGTTTTTAATCTCATTTACGCTGATGGCGCCAGCTTATTTTATGCTGGGGCAAGTGCATAGTTTTTGGGCATTTTTTCTGGCGTTTACCGCAGTGGCGGTCGGGGCTGCCTGCTTTAAACCAGTGGTGGTTGGCACCGTCGGCCGTTGCAGTGACGATAGCAACCGTGGGCTGGCCTTTGGCATTTTTTACACTATGGTCAACATCGGTGGTTTTCTGGGGCCTTTGGTGGCGGGGTATTTAAGAGCGATCAGCTGGGACTGGGTGTTTGTGATGTCGTCGCTGTGGATCCTGATCAATTTTATCCCGGCGCTGTTTTGGTATCGTGAGCCGGTGGTTCATGTTTCCGACCAGCGCAGCGTGCGCCAGGTGTTACAGGAAATGCAGCAGGTGCTGGGCAATGGTCGGGTCGCTTTGTTGGTGTTGCCATTATTGCTGGGTTTGATGTTCAGCCCACGCTTTGCCATCCATTGGTGGCAAATGCTGTTGCTGGCCGGTGCCTGGATTGGCCTGAATCTGCTGTGGAGTTTTCGCTTACGCCGGGCGGCTCGCAAAGTGGCAGCCGTTAATGCGGTTGCCAAACCTGTTATCACACCCGTTATTACACCTGTCGTCCCCTCTGTCGTAACTCTTGTCGACACTCCTGTCGCAACTGCTGTCGATAAACCCGCGGTCGAATCAGCTACAAAGCCTACGGTTTGGTATCGGCAACAGTTACAGCTGGGCAACGGCCGTTTTGTTTGTTTTTTGCTGCTGCTGACCGGCTTTTTTACTGCGTATAATCAGTTGTTTATCACCTTGCCGGTGTATTTACGTGATTATGTCGACACTCAGGACTTAGTGCAGATGATTGGCCGCTGGTCGCCGGCTTTGCTGGACTATGTTGCCGCAGTGAATCTGCCGCAACTGACGGCAGCCTTACCGGTGCTGGCGGCGCAATTAAGCGCCAGCGCGCCTGAGCAATGGCAATCACTGGTGTTGCAACTGGCCCATCATAAAATATTACTGCCGCCTTCCGAGATGGCGGCTGGGCTACAAGCCTTATTGCAGCAGAGCGTCAGTGCTGAACAGTTGGCCAGCCAGTGGGCCGCAGCGCACCGGCAAATTAATCCGGAATATATTGTCAATCTGGGTTTTGCCACTATTGTGCTGGCGCAAATAGCGATCAGCGCCTTTATTCAGCGCTGGCCGGCGATGCCGGTATTGGTGGTCGGCACTGTGGTGATGGCCGCAGGTTTACTGGGTTGTGGGCTAGCCGGCATGCTGGCGGTGGGTGGTGTGGTGGTGGTAGGCGCCGTGGTGGTGTTTTCCTGCGGCGAAATGATTGCTTCACCCAAAAGTCAGGAATACGTCGCTGCCATCGCGCCGAAACACCAAACCGCCATGTATATGGGCTATTACTTTGTGGCGATGGCGCTGGGCAATTTATTCGCCGGTTTGTTATCTGGTTTTGCCTATACCGTCATTGCCAAGCAGCTCAATCAGCCCCTGCTGATGTGGTTATTGTTTACCGCTATCGCCCTGCTGACAGCGGTTGCGATGCTGGTTTTTCACTATTGGTTACAGCGGCAATCGCGGCTTGCAGCTGTGCGCACCATCGCGCTGCCAACTTGGTAACACTGCGTTCTCTGCAATCTCTGCGCTTTCTGCACTCTTTGCGCTCTTTGCAGTCTCTGCAGTCACAGGCGATAGTGCACATGCTGTAGTAGGCGTACATTTTCTGAATTTATCGGCGCCGTGGATTGATTAACGGCCGTCGGCGCCCCATTTCCTTAGCAGTTGTATTTTTGGCGGCGCCAACCAGCTTGTGCCCGTATTCACTGTCCCACCAACCAAACCGGGGAATAAACATGCTTTATGATTTAACTGTGGTGCAATTTAGCAAAATGCTCAATAACCTAAGCGCGATTCTGGACAAAGCTGCAGTAGCTGCTGAAGCGAAGAAATATGATGTGGCGGTGCTGTTAAACGCCCGTTTGGCGCCAGACCAATTTAACCTGACGCGTCAGGTGCAAATTGCTTGTGATACCGCCAAAATTGGCGTGGCTCGTTTAGTGGGTGTGGTGGATAGCGCGCCAAAACACGCCGATACCGAAACGACCGTAGCTGAGCTGAAAATCCGCATCACTGAAACGCTGGACTACATCAACAGCTTCAAAGCGGAAGACTTGGCAGAAGCGGCCGAGCGTCATATTAGCCAGCCGCGTTGGGAAGGTAAATATCTGACTGGCTTGGAGTTTGCTATTCAGCACGCCATCCCAAATATCTATTTCCATATCACGACCGCCTACGCTATTTTGCGCCATAACGGTGTGGATGTGGGTAAAAAAGACTATTTAGGTGCCATGCCCTACAAGGTGTAATTTACCGCAGCGATAGCTGTGGTGAGCCTGACAAAATCTGGGGTTGGCGACAAATGCCCGCCCCAGCAATCAGTCCCAACCTCCTCAACAACGGCTTGTTGCAGCAATCAAGCCTGATACAAAAACTGCTTTGCAGTGTGCCTGATCCGCTGTCGAAGTAATTGCAACAATGGGCTTTCGGTTTGCCAATAATGCCAATACAGCGGCGTATCCAAGGCATAACCTGGCGACAAATCAAGCAATGTTCCGCTATCCAAATAACTTTGTACCTGCAATTCCGGCAACAACCCAAACCCCAGACCGGCCTGAATCGCCCGCAAAAAACCTTCGGACGAAGGACACAAATGCACCCGCTTTGGCGTAGTGCCGGCGATATCCTGCAGATATTGATGCTGCAGCAAATCATCCTGAGTAAATACCAAACAAGGCGCGGCGGCGATATTGGTTGCAAGATGAGCGGCTAAATCGTAACGCTCAATAAATGCCCGGCTGGCCACGGCCCGATACCGCAGTGCCCCTAAATACAAAGCTGCGCCGCCATTCACCGGTTGCGCGACGTCACAAATACAGGCCATCACATCCCCCTGTTTCATCCGTTTTAAGCTCACCGATTGATCTTCCACCACCAAATCAAACTGTACCCCTGGCTGATCCGGCAGCACCAGCGCTTGCGGCAGCCAAGTGGCCAGCGAATCGGCGTTGGTCGCCAGCCGCACCACCATATGCTCGGGGTTGTCGGTTAGCCCCAGTGCTGCTTCCATTTGCCGCACTTGTTGCAAATGATTGAGCAAACGCTGCCCGGCAGCCGTGGCGAGCGGAGGTGTGGTGCGTAGCAATACCGGCTGACCCAACACCAATTCCAGCTGTTTAATTCGCCGACTAATGGCTGATTGGGTAAGGCACAGCTGCTGCGCTGCTTTCTCAAACCCTTGCTGTTCAATCACCGCGGCTAAAGCTTGCAGAAGTCGGTAGTCAATCATGATTAAAACTCATGGCATATAAAAATTATTCGTTGGATTCATTGTAGTGGCAATCGATAGACTACGGCCAGTGTTGCGTGACTGCGGTACCGTCACCTGAGTGACGGCCGATGGTCGTAATTGATGCTCGTAATTGATGATTAAGGACTGACGATGTTGTCATTTTTTACCGGTTTTACCGTCGGCTTGAGTTTAATTGTCGCCATTGGCGCACAGAATATTTGGGTGCTCAGCCAAAGTATGGCCGGCGCCAACCGGCTGGTGATAGCACTGGTCTGTATCAGCTGTGATGCGCTGCTGATAGTGACCGGTGTGTATAGCGTGCAGTGGTTGCAGCAAATGTTGCCACCGTTAGTGCCGGTATTAACTTGGTGTGGCGTGCTGATGTTACTTTGGCTGGCTTATGGCGCGATGTTGCGGTCGTGGCGCGGCAGTGAGGGGTTGCTGGCGGATCAGCAAGTGCAAGTTACATCGTGGCAAAAAACCGCGCTGACCGCGCTCGCCATCACCTTGCTCAACCCGCATGTGTATCTGGACACTGTGGTGCTCATCGGCGGCGTTGGTACCTTGCAGCCACAACCGGCCATGTTTACCTTGGGCGCTTGTCTGGCATCGTTATTCTGGTTTAGCAGCCTGACCGCTTTGGCGCCCAAATTAAAAACTTTGCTGAGCTCAGCCAACCGCTGGCGGGTGTTTGATGGGGTAGTGGCGACGATACTGACAGGCATTGCGCTCAAGCTTGCCGTGGCTTGATGACCGATCTTTTTGATGCCCTGCGGCATGGCAGGTATGCCGGGTTTCGCCCCGGCGGGTGAGTCTCTTGCTTTGCTGACAAAGAAAGAGACGTAAAGAAATTCCTCATCTGAGCCCTGAGAATTCTGAATTGAAGAATAGTGCTTAGCTAAGTGGAGTGTTCAGAGTTGATGGAGCAGATCAATATTCGGTTGGGTGTCCATGGAGGCCGATAGCAGTAGCGCTGAGTAATAAGCCCGGCCATAAAGGCCGGGCTTTAGACAACAAATAGCATTACGAATCACGTCCGTGCGAGCCAGACTGAGGCTTTTTATCGGGACTAGAACCTGGTTTTGGTTGGTCGGGTTTTTGCTGATTCTTTTGTTCTTTATTGCCGCTGTTACGTTTTTCTTCGTCCATTGCCGGACGACCACTTTGATCTTTCTGGTTAGCCATGATAGGCCTCCTGATAGTAAGTGAAATACACTATGTTGTTCATTGTGAACAGTAGAACTGATTCACCACTGCAATATGACTGCACGAAAAATCAACATGTCTATAAGGTGAGGCGTTAGGATAGTGCTCGGGCGCACTGTAGTCTGTGCGTTAGCTAACGTTGACAGGGGCCATTTTCGCTGAGGCATCCCAGCAACTAGCAGGACCCAACGCAATTATCAAGGTTGAGCGATATTCGGCTGGGTGTCCACGGAGGCCTTATGGCACAGTTATTACCTGTTGTTTGCTAGCAGCTATTGACGATTAAATCAGTGATAAGAGTGATTTTTATTGAGATTATTTGTTTATAAATTGACACTTAAATGCTGCCTACGTAATGTGAATATTCCGATAATGGATCTTAATAAAGGACTATTTGTATGAAAAATGTATTGCATATGTTACTCATCTGTGCTTTGCTTAGCATGCCCGTCGCATTTGCGGCCGAGACCAAATTAAATCCCGTTGCAAAAGCTGAAACCTCTACCAGCGCAGTCTATAACAAATGGCAAGATACTTTCCGGCTGTCTGAAATCGAGTTTTCTGACTCCGTAAACCGTTATTTCGATTATTACGAAAGTAAGTTGTCTACTTCTGAAGCATCCTATAATTTCGAGACTGCAGCCAAGATTTTTTTCGAAAGAAAAAAAGCTGGATTACCGATATCCGTAGAGCAAAAGCAAAAGCTAATCGCAGCCAAGAACACACTTGATGCGGAAATTGCGACCTATGCTGGAGTACCCGTCCGACGGCTCAACGATTTTAATACCGCAGCCAATGAATATTTAAGAGAAAAAAAAAGATAAATGAGGTGGGCTCTCTAGGCGGCGACGGTAAAGACGAGGGAAGAATAATTATCGTTTGCGACAAACAATGCCAACACGATATTAGAGACGAGTTAGTAGGAAGTTATGCTGTTAGTAATTTAGCAATGTCTAATGGTGCAACTGCAGGAATGAATGTAGCGCTGATATTTGAAGGTACTTCTACGGCAAATGTATATCAGTTGTACATTGCATTCGGAGGTGGTTTGGATTCAAGGCTGACCCAGACCCTTCGGGTAAATGCCAATGGTCAGATAGATTATGAGCCATAACAAAAAACCGTAAACGTGCTGCCATCAATACCGATCTAGACCCCCCACCAATTAACATTGATTGGTGGGGGGCCTGAAATTCGGTGTATCAATCCTGTGCGCATTAATCCAGGGCACAGGTGTCACAACGGGGCAAATCCCGCACCAACCAGGCGCCGGAAAAATTATGGTACTTAAATACCGCAGCGCGCAAAAATGCACCATCAGTACTCAGCATCTGCACTGGAAACTCGGTATATTGCGAGATGCCAGCGTTGCTTGCTGCCCGATAAATGTCCAGCAATAACAAGGTGTCACGCCAGGATGAACCTTGATTCCCACAAGCATCTTCCTGATTAGCAACGATGCTCATCGCCGCCACTACTTGCGCCCCGCAACCCTTGCGGTTGATTCGGATGGCTGCCCCGGCTGAGCATCGTTGCTAATCAGGAGCATCTTTGCAGGTAACAGTGATTCGTTCGATTGGTTTTTTAGCGTTATGTTCGCCGTTCAACGACAAGCTGAGTTCAGGCATATAGGCCGGCATTAACATTTCAAAATCACCGAGTATTTCAACCGGAATGCCCAGATAATTTGCAAACTCAGCCCGCTGTTTATTCATGATTTGCACTAGCTGTGCTTCTGAAGTGATATTTGCCGTCACTGTGCTGAGCAGCGGTATTGCCGGCTGATGGTTGTCAAAGACCAGTCGCATATAGTTGTCTAGTGCAAATTTGAAGGTATCAACACTCAGGCCTAGCCGGTAAGCGTCCGTCTGCCACCGCGTTTGCATCGCTTGGCTCAAATCGGCGGGAGTCACGACAGGGGTTTCAATGGCGATTGGGTTGGCGACTGCACTGAGCACAACGCTTGAGGTCAAAGTGGATACGACAAAAAAGTGAAATAAATATTTCTTCATTTGAATGGTCCTTCATTTGATTTAACTGTCTCGCCGCAGCAGATATAGCCTGTACCAAACGGTGAAATTACCATCGTCAAATGGGTTTAGCATCAAAATATTGTGATGAAAAAGTGATAATTTTGAAGGTGTCACCATGCAACTCGCCAGACCGCGCTGCATACCTGTTCGAATGAACACCGGTGCAGCCATAGCGCTTAATCCTCGCTTAAATATAAAATCTAGGCCACCCACCAAATCAGCTTGCGGAAATAAAAAAGGGCTGGGGTATTGGCATACACCGATTGCGTAGGGTGGTTGTTCAGATCAACAGCGGCAGCAAGGCGCAGGTGGCTAGGCAAGACGGTATGGGTGAACTATACATAGGTCTTCGAACAATCAATCTGAGGAAAGATCAATGTCATATGTCGATGGTTTTGTTGCGGCGGTCCCTGAGTCCAACAAAGAAAAATTTATCGAACACGCCCAAATCATGGCTGCGGTGTTTAAAGATTATGGTGCATTAGAGGTTGTGGATACTTGGGGCGACGACGTTCCTGACGGCGAAGTGACGTCATTTCCGATGGCTGTAAAAAAGCAGGCCGATGAAGTCATCGTCTTTTCATGGATTACCTGGCCATCGAAAGACATTCGTGATGCCGGCTGGCAAGCCGCAATGGAAGACCCAAGAATGCATCCAGAAACCAACCCAATGCCGTTCGACGGGAAACGACTTATCTACGGTGGTTTTAAGATAGTTTCAAAGGGGTAACGGCGTTTATTGACGACATCGTGCGGGAGATATAGCCGCAAGGGAAAAGCAACAACAATACCGGCGCTACTGCCAATCGCTCGTTATTTCCCTTGCTGGTTCTTTGCGTTTAATACATCAACATTCAACTCGAAAGTGCTGTGTGGCTGCACTCCATTTGCGAAATGCACTCACTTGACAAGCATCACAAAGTCCTAAAACCAACCACCGGTAACTGCGCAGTGAGCATTCAACAGTGAGTGCCGGAGGCGCGAACGGGCGAACGGAGTCGTTGCCGGTGGTTAGTTGTTCTTATCGGGTCTGAGCTGGCGTTCCGTACATCGCCATCCAACAGCCACAAAAAAGGGCTGATTATCAATCAGCCCTTTTTGTTTTGATCAGACAAAGGAATAACCTACCCTGATCTGCGATTTTGCCTGCTAGTTATGCATCAATCCGCTCAAACACAGTAGCAATACCTTGGCCCAAACCAATACACATGGTGGCTAAACCGTATTTACCGCCTTTGTCTTCCATCACGTTCAGTAAGGTGGTGGAAATGCGTGAACCCGAGCAACCCAGTGGGTGACCGAGCGCAATGGCGCCGCCGTTCAGGTTGATCTTGGTTTCTTTCACCTCTAACAAACCTAATTCTTTCATCACCGGCAATGCTTGCGCAGCAAAAGCTTCGTTCAGTTCAAAGAAGTCGATTTGACCAATATCTAAACCAGCGGCTTTTAACGCTTTTTTCGACGCTGGCACCGGGCCGTAACCCATAATGGACGGGTCGCAACCTGCCACACCCATGCCAATCACGCGGGCGCGGATTTTCAGGCCTAAAGCGCGGGCTTTGTCTTCGCTCATCACCAGCATGGCGGATGCGCCATCGGATAACGCCGAAGAAGTACCCGCAGTTACCGTGCCGTTGGCTGGATCAAACACCGGCCGCAGTGCACCTAACGACTCCACCGTAGTTTCCGGACGAATGACTTCGTCGGTATCAAACAGCTTCAGTACGCCGTCCGCGTCGTGGCCTAAGCACGGCAGAATTTCGTTTTTAAACCGACCTTCTAACGTGGCTTCATGCGCTAACCGGTGCGAACGGGCACCAAATTCGTCTTGGTCCTGACGGCTAATGCCATGCATTTTACCCAGCAATTCAGCGGTTAAGCCCATCATGCCTGCAGCTTTGGCCACTGAAACACCAAGACCAGGGTGGAAATCGACACCGTGGGTCATTGGCACGTGGCCCATATGCTCCACACCGCCGATTAAATACACTTCGCCCATACCCATCGCAATCGAGCGCACTGCATCATGCAAAGCTTGCATTGATGAGCCGCATAGACGGTTCACGGTGACCGCAGGCACAGAGTGTGGAATACCGGCCAGTAACGCGGCGTTACGTGCCACGTTAAAACCTTGCTCCAGCGTTTGTTGCACACAGCCCCAAATCACGTCGTCAATCTCGCTTGGATCAAGACCTGGGTTGCGTTCTAAAATGCCGCTCATTACATAAGCAGACAGTTGTTCAGCACGGACATTACGGAAAATACCGGCTTTGGAGCGACCCATCGGGGTCCGGATGCAGTCGACAATCACAGCTTGTTTCATGGTAATTCTCCGCAATTAAACCGGGTAAAACACCTGGCCGTTGGCAGCCATGGCGCGGGTTTTGTCAGTCACTTGGTAGATTTCGCCTAAGTGGGCATATTGGTCAGCTAACGCGACAAAGTTGGCCAGGCCTATGGTGTCAGCGTAACGCAAAGGACCACCGCGGAACGGCGGGAAACCTAAACCGTAAATTAAGCCCATATCGGCTTCTGCCGCAGAGGCGATGATGCCTTCTTCTAAACAACGAATCGCTTCGTTAATCATTGGCACCATACAACGGGCGATAATTTCATCGGCTGAGAAATCTTTTGCAGGCGCAGCAACGACGGCCAGTAATGCAGCGCTTGCCGCATCCAAATCTTTCTTCGGCTTGCCTTTGGCGTCTTTGCTATAAGCATAAAAACCAACGCCATTTTTCTGACCAAAACGCTGTGCGTTATACATGGCGCTGACTGGATCGTTGTCGACTTTGGCCATGCGCGTCGGGAAACCCGCCGCCATCACGTCAGTACAATGATGCGCGGTATCTAAACCTACCACGTCCAGCAAATAGGCCGGGCCCATTGGCCAACCGAATTGTTTTTCCATCACTTTGTCGACTTTGGAGAAATCAGCACCATCCAGCACTAGTTTGCTAAAGCCTGCAAAATACGGGAACAACACGCGGTTGACATAAAAACCAGGGCAGTCGTTGACGACAATCGGTGATTTACCCATTTTCGCAGCGTAAGCAACCACAGCAGCAATGGTTTCATCCGAGGTGTCTTTACCGCGGATAATCTCCACCAATGGCATCTGATGCACCGGGTTAAAGAAGTGCATGCCACAGAAACGGCTTGGATCGACTAAATTGGCGGCTAACGCATCAATGGAAATGGTCGAAGTATTCGAAGTGATGATGGCGTCTGGGCCAACCACGGTTTCGATTTCTTTGAGCACAGCGCCTTTGATTTTCGGGTTTTCAACGACCGCTTCCACCACAATATCCACGCCTTTGACGGTTTCGTTGGAAAGTGTAGGTGTGATAGAGGCAACCACTTTGGCCATGCCGGCGGCGTCAAGACGTTTACGCTCAACCAGTTTGCCTAGCAATTTAATCGCTTCGCCCATGCCCAGTTGCAGTGCTTTGTCGTTGATGTCTTTCATCACTACCGGCACGCCTTTGGAAGCAGACTGGTAGGCAATACCGCCGCCCATAATACCAGCGCCTAACACGGCGGCTTTATTGATGGCTTTTTTCGCCAGTTTACCGGCTTGTTTGGCTTTGCTTTTAATCAGCTGGTCGTTTAAGAACAAACCAATTTGTGCCGTCGCAGCATCCGTTTTTGCCAGTTTGGCAAAACCAGCGTTTTCCAGCGCTACAGCGCCAGCACGGTCTAAACGGGCTGCTTTTTCAATGGTTTCTACTGCTAACATCGGCGCTGGGTAATGTTTACCAGCGTTGGCAAACACCATGCCTTTGGCAGTGTTGAAGCTCATGGTGGCTTCAATTTTGTTCAGTAATAATGGCGATAACTTGGCGGCGCGCTTTTTGCGCCAGTCCAGTTTGCCGGCAATGGCGTCTTGCACCATCGACAGTGCTGCTGCCATCAATTTATCCGGAGCAACCACGGCATCCACCGCACCTTCTTTTAAGGCTTGTTCAGCGCCACGTTCTTTACCGGTGGTGATCCACTCCATGGCGGTGTCGGCACCGACAATTCGTGGTAAACGCGCGGTTCCGCCAAAGCCAGGCATTAAGCCTAGTTTGACTTCAGGCAGACCAATTTTGGTGGTGGTGTCAGCCACGCGGTAGTCCGCGGTGAGCGACCATTCACAACCGCCGCCTAAGGCAAAACCTTTTAATGCGACTACGGTTGGAACTGGCAGGTCTTCGGCGAGGTCGAAGATGTCCGAAGCTTGTTTAATCCACGGGATTAAATCCGCTTCTGGTTTTTTGAAAGTGGTTAAAAACTCAGTAATATCAGCACCAACGATGAAGGTTTCTTTGCTGCTGCTATAAATTAAACCTTTAAGATTTTTATCCTGATGCAGGATTTCCAGCGCTGCACGGCAATCAGCCAGCGTTTGCTGGTCAAATTTATTTACCGAGCCGGCTGCGTTAAAGGTAAACTCGGCAATACCGTCGGCAATGTATTGCACGGTAATGCTGGAACTCTGGTAGATCATGGATGTTCTCCTTCGTCGCGTAAGTGACAGATGCTTTTTTTTATCGCAACAGGTCAGATGAGTCTTGTGCGGGTCCAGTGTGTCGCGGTTCAGAAAAAAATTCAACCGTTATTTAAACGCTTGTTTGAATTCGCCGTCGACGCCTGTGTAACTATAGGTGGTATTTATACAGATGTGGCAACCGAACTTCAGGTTTTCGGGAACAACGGTGCTTTGGGCACTGTCATGTTTCTTTAGTTTTAGTGTGCTGGCGGTCCCTTCCGATGCGGTGCTACGCGAGCGTTTTCTGACTGCTGAAAAATCCATTCACAAAGTGACACCTGAACAAGCCGGTAAGATGTTAACCGGCTTGGGACAATATCCGTTGCGGCCTTATATTGAACTTGAAATCATCAGCCGCTCATTAAAAGACACCGCCAAAGTCGAAGGTTTTCTTCAACGCCATAAAGGCACACCGCTGGAATGGCCGATGCGTAAACGCTGGCTGCTTTACCTGGCTGGGGTTGGTTTGACGCAGCCATATTTAAAAAATTACCGTATGGGTTCGGATGTTGTGCTGGATTGTTACGCGCTGCAATTGCGGCTGATGAATCAACCGGCAGCTGAAGTATGGCCGGAAGTGACCAAAATTTGGACGGTCGGAAAATCCTTGCCAAAAGAGTGTGATCCGCTGTTTTCGCGCTGGCAAAAAGCCGGTCAGCGCACACCGGAAGTGATTTGGGCGCGGCTAACGAAAGTGGCTGATGGCGGTGATGTCCGTATTATTCCTTACCTGCGCACTTTGCTGCCGAATAACCTGCAATATTTGGGTGATAAATGGAAACATGCCATCGAAAACCCAGGTCTGGTGCAGCGGCAAAACTTTCTACCGCTGAAACATCGCTGGGAGCGGGAAATTTTGGCGTATTCTCTGAAAAAAATGGTCTGGAAACAGCCCGAGCAAGCATTGCGTGTGTGGCAGCGGTTTGAATCCGACCCACAATTTACCTCGTCACAGCGCATTGATGTGGCTCGGCAGTTCGCGATTGCGCTGGCCAGTAAAGACGACCCGCGTGCCGCTAAATTTATGCCGATGGTGCCGGTGGCGCTGAAGGATGATTTATTCATTCAATGGCAGCTCACTTGGTTGTTACGGCAAAGCCAATGGCAAAAGGTGCAGGATTTAATTCTGGAACTACCGCCGGAAAATCAACATGACGACAGCCTGCGTTATTGGTTGGCACGGGCTTACCAGCAAAATGGCGCCAAGGCAAAAGGCGACCAGCTATTAGCGACGGTTGCGGTTGAGCGTAGTTATTATGGTTTTATGGCAGCCGCTAAACTTGGCTTAAAACCAAGTTTGGCGCATCGTCCGGTACCGATCAGCGACGCCCAATATCAGGCCTTTAAAAAGAGCGATTCGATTAGCCGGATGTATGAGTGGCAAGCCATTGGCCGGCCGAATGCGGCCAAACGAGAGTTAACCTTCCTGCAAAAGTACGGTACAGAACCACAAAAACTAAGTGCGGCTAAATATGCTTATGATAAAGGCTGGTACGACCGCGCTATTTTTGCGCTCGCGGACGCTGGCTATTGGGATGACGTAGATATGCGGTTCCCGATGGTATTTAACCAGGAAATTCAAAAATATAGTAAAAAAGCCAATGTTGATCCGGCGTGGGCAATGGCGATTACCCGACGGGAAAGTACTTTTATTCCAACGGCAAAATCACCGGTCGGCGCCCATGGTTTGATGCAAATTATGCCACAAACCGCCAAACACATTACTGGGCGGCGGGTGCCGGTGCAGACGCTGTACAACCCGACCACCAACATTGATATGGGTACCGACTATCTGAACTATTTAATGCGCCAGAACAACAACAACTTGGTGTTTGCGACAGCTTCGTATAACGCTGGTTACAGCCGCGTTAAAACGTGGGTGCCAAAAAACCGCCAAATGCCGATGGATATTTGGATTGAAACCATTCCATTTAAAGAAACCCGTGAGTACGTTAAAGCCGTGTTGGCTTATTATCAGATTTACAATATCCGGATGAACCAGCCAACAGATGTGTTTGTCCCTTTAAGTACCATGCAAGTGGGTGAAGCTTCCTGATAGCGTCTGCGGACGCTTTGAGCGAACAGGTTTGCTCTAGCGGCTGCAGCTACGTTAGTTGCTTCAGTTGCTTCAGTTGCGTTAGTTGCGCTACCCTTGGCTATCATTTGTGCCGTTCTAAACTGTCATACGTTGCTGGATAATCTACCTGGCAACGTCTGCAACAACGGTTTTAATCACGTATATACCCAAAATTATTGCAGTTGCAGCTAGGCGACGAGCAAGGCCTCAGGAACATACATTCGTGATGTCTCTGCGGTGAGTGAGCGACGCCAGCACCGCTGCAACTTTAAGTAACAAGGGTACACAACAATGGGATCAGCCATGCGACCAGCTTACCAACCTTTGTACGCCGCTCACCTGTTTGAACTGCAACAACGCACCAAAGCCGTGTTGGCGCGGGAAAACTTGGATGCGTTAGTTATTCACTCCGGCCAAGCCAAACGACAATTCCTGGATGACATGGACTACCCGTTTAAGACCAACCCGCTATTTAAGGCTTGGTTGCCGGTGGTCGACAACCCGCATTGCTGGTTGCTGGTCAATGGTGAAGATAAACCCAAGCTGGTGTTTTATTTGCCGGTCGATTTTTGGCACAAAGTACCAGACGCGCCAACTGACTTTTGGGCCGGCTTTTTTGATATTGAAATTATTGATAAACCCACCAAAGTTGAGCAAATTCTGCCGTATGACAAAGCGCGAATTGCTTATTTAGGCGAGCAATTAGAGCTAGCGCTGGCGCTTGGTTTTACTGAACTCAACCCGGAAGGTGTATTAAGTTATCTGCATTATCATCGTGCATATAAAACCGATTACGAGCTGGCCTGCTTGCGCGAAGCGAACCGGATTGCGGTGAACGGTCATCGCGCGGCCGAAGCCACTTTTCGGGCCGGTGGCAGCGAATTTGATATTCAGCTGGCTTATTTAGCGGCCGTTGAGCAAAGCGAAAATGAAGTGCCGTACGGCAATATTATTGCGCTTAATCAAAACGCCGCCATTTTGCATTACACGGTGTTGGAGCGGAAAAAGCCAGCGCAGCATCATTCGTTTTTAATTGATGCTGGCGCGTCTTTTCATGGTTATGCCGCCGATATTACCCGCACTTATAGTGCCAAAAACGATGAATTTGCCGCGCTGATCCAAGCGATGAATGCCGTTGAGCTGCAACTGGTTGATGCTTTAAAACCTGGCATTAAGTACACCGAAGTGCATTTACGCTCGCATCAGTTGATTGCCAATGTGCTGGCCGATTTTGACTTTGTCCAGCTCGGTGCTGATGCTATTGTCGAATCGCAAATCAGCCGTACTTTTTACCCGCACGGCATTGGTCACCATTTAGGGTTGCAAGTGCATGATGTCGGTGGTTTTATGGCCGACGAGCGCGGCACCCATGTCGCGTCACCTGACAATCATCCGTTCCTGCGTTCCACGCGGTTAGTGGAACCGGGCATGGTATTTACCATTGAGCCAGGTTTGTACTTTATTGATTCGCTGCTGGCTGAACTCAAGCAAACCGAGCACGGCAAATATGTCAATTGGCATAAAGTCGACGCTTTCCGTCAGTTTGGCGGCATTCGGATTGAAGATAACGTTATTGTGCACCGTGATCGCAATGAGAATATGACACGGGATTTGGAGCTGGGTTAACCCGTAATTTTGGCGCAGCTGCCTCGCAGTGCGGGGCATGTTGCGCTAAACGCGGTTGCCGCTACTTATTTCGTGTTAAAAAACACGATGACCGCGATCATCAGTGCCAACATAAAAACCCCACTAGCAAGGCATAAGGTTTTGTTATCTTGCTTTGATGTTGGATACTTACCACCGCTGACGACTTTTAATGTGCCATATCCGACGCTATAAATAAAAATATCGATCACAATGTCGATAATGAGCCATCTCAAGAGATGTAGCAAACCTCTGCCTAAACCTTCGATGATACCGTCCATCAATATCTGCTTCCCTTGCTTAATAACTAATAACTAATAACTGATGCCTGATCACCAGACGATGTTGCTTAACAGTACGCTGATAGTGAACACAGCGCCTGTCGGCTGATCATAGCTGCGCCATGGATCACGCTGCAAGTTATGGTTGTTATTAACAACAGCCACGCCAAGGTGGCTTTCAATGACTGGGCCCTATTAAATAATCCAAAAGGTATATTTAATTGCTACTACTGCGTATACTGCCAAAAAAGCCGCAATTAGGTTTGTTAGATGTCGCATTCAGCCGATGACCGCAAGTTCGAGCCAGTCGCCCCAGCGCAAACAACCTACCAACACCCGCAGTGGGTGCTGCTCACTATCTGCCTAATCGCACTGTTGTCAGTGGCTGGCTTGGCGTTGCCATACCCTATTTTGGCACCGATTTTTGCATCCTCGACCCTGACCCCCTTTAACCACTGGCTGGGCTTAGACCCAACCTTATTATTTGGATTGGCGATTGCGGCCAGTCCGCTCGGAATTTTGCTTGGCAGTGCGGTGCTGGGCGCCATTTCCGATATTTATGGCCGCCGACCGGTGCTGCTGTATTCGTTGTTATTGGCAGCATTAGGCTATGGCTTATCGGCGGTCGCCATTGTCCATGAGCAGTATCTGTGGTTTGTGCTAGCGCGGTTTTTAACCGGTATTTGTGAAGGTTCAATTAGCATTGCCCGCGCCATTGCTGCCGATTTGCATCCCAAAATCAATCGCAATAAAAGTATGGCCTGGGTCAATAGCGCGCTGCATGGCGGCTGGTTGGTGGGCCCTTTAGTCGGCGGTTTTACCGTGCACTATGGCGTGGAGGTACCGTTTTGGCTGGCAGCCGGGGCAATGCTGCCTTGTATGTTGTTAGTCTATTTTCTGTTGCCGGCAACGCAGTTACAGCCCAACGCGCTGTCGTTATGGCGCAATATAGCGGCGAATAATTCGCTGCAATTGTTGCGTGAGCCTTTGCTGAAATGGGTGGTGCTGATTCAACTGAGTTACACCATTGGTTTAAATGCATTTTATGAGTTTTATCCGCTATGGTTGGTTGAGGCCGAACAATTTGGCAGTGCTGATATTGGCTTGATCACGGCGGCATTGTGCCTACTGATGGTGGCGGTCAGCGCCGGACCGATGTCGTGGTGGAGCCATCGGGTGTCTGCTTTGCAAGGTTCTTTGCTGGCGACCCTGCTATTAGGGGCGTTGTTCGCATTATTGCCGCAACTCAGCCACTGGCCAGCTTGGGCAGTGTTGGTGCTCTGTGGGGTACCGATTGGCATGATGAGTACCTGGTTTAATGTGTATTGCGCCAATAAATATGCCGCGCTCGGTCAAGGGCGGTTGATGGGCTTGCTGACGCTTCTGATGTGCGCTGGCAATATCATCATCGCGCTTGGCGGCAGTTTTATTGCCTTGTGGGGTTCGGGCTGGACCTTGTTGGTGGGTGCCTTGTGGGTGTGGGTAGCCGGTTGGTTTATCTGGCAAGAGCGGCGCGCTGATCGCAATCAATCATCGAATAACAACGTTGGAGTGATCTGTGGCCAATAGCGAAAAAATACTACAGCTGCTGAAAACCAAAGGCCCGCAGACCAGTCAGCAATTGGCGGATTGGTTAGAAGTGACCATGATGGGCGCCCGCAAACATCTGCTGAATCTGGCCGAGCAAGGGCTGGTGGTGGCGGGGACGGACACCTTAGTTGAAACTGCAACCAGTCGTGGTCGGCCCCAACAACATTGGCGGTTGACACAAGCCGGTCATCAATATTTTCCGGATCGCCACGCTGATGTCAGCGTGCAGCTGATTGAAGGCATCCGGCAGCTATTTGGTGTCGTCGGGTTAGAGCAATTAATATCGCAGCGCGAACAACAGCAGCAGTTGCACTATCAGCAGATCTTGGGTAACTTCGTCGAATTAGCAGATAAAGTGCAGCAGTTGGCAGATATTCGCCAGCAAGAAGGTTATCTGGCCGAAGCCTTTGTCGACAGCGGCTGTTGGTATTTAGTCGAGCATCATTGCCCGATTTGTGCTGCCGCTACCACCTGCCAGAATTTCTGCCGATCCGAGCTGCAGTTGTTTCAATCTTGTGTTGAAGGGCTGGCGACTGTGGTGCGGACTGAGCATTTACTAAGTGCCGGTCGGCGTTGTGTATATAGGTTTTCGCCCGTCTAGCCTGCTTTTTTTAACGAATACGGCGCTTGGCGGCAACTGCAGATCGCCGGCACAGTTTTTTCATCTGGACTGTTTCATCAAATCAGCCACCGGCTGACGGAGGTAAAACCATGGCAACATATTCTTTATTTAAACAAGCACCTGGCCAGGCAGTAACCGTCACTTTACCCGACTGGGTGCAAAATCTGGTGCACTGGGATCAGCCTTATGCTGACGACCGCGCCAAAATGGCACTGGCAATCGAACTGTCAAAGCAAAACGTATTACAAGGCACCGGTGGACCTTTTGGCACGGCGATTTTCGACCGCGCTACCGGTTTATTGCTGGGTGTGGGGGTGAATCGGGTGGTGCCGCTCAGTAATTCCACTTTGCATGGCGAAACGGTGGCCATTATGCAAGCTGAGCAGGCGCTGGGGCATTTTACGCTGGCGGCAACGGGCGGCCGGGAGTTGTTTACCTCGTGCGAGCCGTGTGCCATGTGCTTAGGCGCGGTGCTCTGGAGTGGTGTCAACCGGTTGGTATGCGCTGGCGTGGCCGCTGATGCGCGGGCGATCGGCTTTGATGAAGGCCCAGTATTTGCTGAGTCTTATCAATATCTTGAAAAAGCTGGTATCGAAGTGGTGCGCGGTTTTATGCAACCACAAGCCAAAGCGGTGCTGGATTTATACGCCAGTTCCGGTGGTCGTATTTATAACGGCGCCGATGCGGCCACTGGTGAGCCTGATGTCACAACGTTGTAACAGTGTCGTGGATGCCAAATTTGCTTTATGATGCGCGCCGCCGGCGTGGGGATGAGCCCCGGCCGGCGTTATTGATGAGCAAAGGAAAGGAAACATCATGAAATTTAAAATCGCTGTTATCGCATCTTTGGTATTGGCAACCTCGGCAGTGCAAGCTGACTGGTTAAAAGCGGCCACAGATTCAGTCAAAGGCAGCGTGACCGATAGCGTCAAGCAAACCACCAATGGCGCCAAAGAAGCCGCTTATGACAGCGCGGTAAGCTCAGCTTTAGGCTTAGTTGCGGGTAAAACCGATAAGGCCTATGTCACGGAAAAACTGGGTCAAGCCAGCCAAATGCTGACCGAAGATGGCGCTGAAGTGTGGAGCTACGATGTATCGGCGCTGCAACAAACTTACCCGGTACTGACCGAAGTACTAAAACAATACCCGCAAGTGCCAGCGGCGATTCAACTGAGTTTTAAAGGTGACATCGTTAACAACATCAAAATGATCAAACCAGCGGCTTAACCTGTGGCTTTTGGGGATCAGATTGCAATGCTGATCCCTATGTTATGGAGCGCATCCATGGCATGCCATTGTGCATATGCGCTTGATTGCAGCGCAAACCGTGCGAGCTCGCAGGTGATGAATTGCCCAACCACATCATCTGCTTGATGATACTGACAATGCCACCCTATTTCGTCGGGCTGAAAATTCTGCAGCCGGTTGCTGATGGCCGTTGGTGACGCTTTTGGCCTGACTTTACGGGCTGGTGCGTTGTTGTGGGGCACCGCTGTTTGGCAGATAACGCAGTGGGTCCTGCGGATAACCGTTGCGCCATAATTCAAAATGTAGGTGCGGGCCGGTCGCTCGGCCGGTTTTACCGACCAAACCAATTTGTTGGCCAGCTTGCACAAAATCACCAATTTGCACATCAATCCGCGATAAATGCGCCGACAAACTTTGTAGTTTATCGCCGTGTTCAATCAATACAACCTGACCAAATGCATCACTTAAGCTGCCAACGTCGGCGTTTAACACCACGCCAGAACTGGCGGCATAAACCGGTGTGCCCTGCGGCGCAGCAAAATCAACACCATGATGCTGGCGGTTGCGACTTTTCACGATGTATTTGGCGAACATCGAACTAATTTTGGCGCCGGGCACTGGATGGATAAAAGGCGGTGGTGGTGGTGCACTGCGAAATTGTGGTTCGACGTTGGCGCTAGAGTTTGGTGTGACGGTCGGCGCACTGCTACAAGCGGCCAGGAATAACATGACTGCGGGTAAGCAAAAACGAACGGCACGCCAACTATCTGGCATCAAAGGCAAGGGCTGCATGGTGTCTCCCGGTGTTTCAGCACAGTGGCGCTTGGTTACACATAACGTGTTATGGCTGCAGTGTCGCTGGTTCTGCCGTTTGCAGCAAGCCAGATTCAGCGCAACCGCCTAAAAACAGCACAGAGTTGCTAGCGGAAGCCCGCGAACGCTGCGGTTTTTGGACAATCTCAGCACGGAAGTTGCTGCATGGCGTTTGGCAACACGGCATACTTGAGCGCTTTTCCGCTTCGATGACCGGGCTTTCATATGCAAACTTCAACACTTGATGCTGTCGGATTTGGTGATCCAGATGCCCGTTTTTGGGTTTATGTAGCGCAACAGCCGGCCATGCCCCAATATCAGCAGTTGTCGACACTACAACCCTTACCGGCGGGCGATATTGACCTCATTTACCGCCATTGTGGCAACGGCTGGCGCAAAATCTTTAATGTGTACGCCAAGTTGTTGTTTGCCCTGCCGCCTGTTCATTTTAACCTGACCGCTGGTTTTGCCAGCTGGCAGCAGTTTCGTGACCATCAGCTGTTGCAAGCACATTCCGGTACCGCACTTTGTTTTAGCTCACCTGCATTGACGATACCCAACAGCAACACCCTGCATCTGATTGCCGGTCGTACTTGGGCCAAACAATTGTTGGCGCAAGGGCTGCAAGCCGATTTGCAGTGGTTGAACAGCGAGTTTGCTGTGGATCCGGCGCGCAAATTGTTAGTCACGCCATTTTTTGATTATCGTCAGCTAAATAACGAGAAGATTGCCATCAGCGCCAAGTTATTGCAGTTGTTGGCGGCTCGGGAGTTGGATGTGGAGCGTTACGCCGCTAGCGTCGTTAGCTGTGAGCATCTTATTGCGGGTGATGCTGCCTTCGACTGAACGCAGCGAATTTGCAAGTCGGCGCAACGAAGGCGTGAACGTCGAATAAATACGTGACGCCACATATATTTTTCATTATGTTAACTACCCGACGATCTTAGCTGTCAACCACAGCTTGCACCTGAATGGACATTTAGCTTTATGACACACTTTTTTCAGAAACACCGTTTGGCCTTTGCCATCGGCACTGCATTATTTTTTGCCAGCTTGCCCGTCGCGGCGGCCACTGCCACAGATCGCGATGTATTACCGAAAGGCGCGAGCCCAGAACTCTACCAGCTGACTATCGATCCAGACCTACAGAAGTTGACCTTTCAAGGCGAGCTGACTTTAAGTTTTCAGGCCAGCCAAGCGCTGGACGAGCTGGTACTCAATGCGCTGGATTTAACTATCATCGAAGCCAGCATTGACGGTAAAACAGTGCCCACTGAGGTGGTGCCGATGACGCAGCGTGTGCATTTTAAAATGCCGATCACCATCGGCAAACACCAACTGAAAGTCCGTTACAGCGGTAAAATTTATGAGCAGTCGGCCGGCTTGTTCGTCACCGACTATAGCAAGGCGGACGGCACGCAAGGCCGCATGTTGTCGAGCCAGTTTGAGCCGGGTGATGCACGTAAACTGGCACCGATGTGGGATGAGCCTGCGCATAAAGCTATTTTTAACATCAGTATTATCGAACCGAAAGGTCAGTTAGCACTTTCCAATATGCCAGAACAAAAACGGCAGCCATTAACCGACGGCCGTGCCCGCGTTGACTTTGCCCCTAGTGTGAAAATGAGTAGTTACCTGCTGTATGTCGGTGCTGGAGATTATGAACGGATTGCTGGTCGTTCCGGTGGCATTGAGCATGGCGTCGTCGCGAAAAAAGGCGATGCCGTCAAAGGCGCTTATGCCTTGAACGTGTCGTATCAGTTGCTTGATTACTACAACGACTATTTTGGTGTCCCGTATCCGTTGCCAAAGCTTGATCACATTGCGGTGCCTGGCGCTGGCGGTTTTGGTGCAATGGAAAACTGGGGCGCAGTGATGTATTTTGAAGACACCTTGCTGCTGGATCCGCAGTTCTCCACCACCGGCAACAAGCAAAACGTGTTTTCCGTGGTCGCGCATGAAATGGCGCACCAATGGTTTGGCAACATTGTCACCATGCAGTGGTGGGATGATTTATGGCTCAATGAAGGTTTTGCTTCGTGGATGGAAAGCAAAGCCAGCCAGAAGTTTAACCCAGAGTGGAACTCAGAATTGTCATCGGTCAGTTCGCGCAACTACGCCATGTCACAAGATGCGCAGCAAACGACGCACCCTATCGTCCAACAAGTCCGCAATCTGGAAGAAGCCAACGCTGCTTTTGATGGCATCACCTATTCCAAAGGTTTGTCGGTGATTACCATGCTGGAAGCCTATTTGGGTGAAGAAGCTTTCCGTACCGGCGTTCGTGCTTACATGAAAAAGCATCAGTATGGCAACACGGTGACCAGCGATCTGTGGCAGGCATTGGCGCAAGCGTCAGGCCGACCGGTGGAAGATATTGCCAAAGACTTTACCCACCAGATTGGGGTGCCGCTGATTGAAGCTATTAGTGCAGAATGTCAGCAAGGCAACACCACGCTGACGCTCAAACAAAGCCGGTTTGGACTGGATGAATTTTCTAAACAACCACAAAGCTGGACCGTGCCAGTCACGGCGCAAGTGGTTGGTGGAGCGCTTGCTCGGGCTGAAATTCGCGGCGCCGCTCTGCAAACAATGACCCTGCCGGGATGTGGTGCCGTGGTGGTGAACGCAGGTCAGGCCGGTTATTACCGGGTGCAATACAGCGATGCGCTGTTTAACGGCATTGTCAGCAGTTTTGCCCAATTACCTGCAGCCGATCAGCTGGGGTTGTTAAAAGACACGCAAACACTCAGCTATGCCAACTACACGGCATTAAATCAGTTCCTGTTATTGGTGCAACAACTACCACAAGATGCCAATCCGATCATCGCGGCAGAAGTCGTTGGGCAGCTCAGTGGGATGGCGTCGTTATATAAAGGTTTACCAGGCGAAGCAGCGTATAAAGCTTGGGCGTTGCAAAAAGCACAGGCTATTTTCAGCAAAGTCGGCTGGGAAAAACAGCAGGGTGAAACTGATAACACCAGTATTTTACGTGGCACGCTGATCCGGGCGCTTGCCGAATTAGGCGATCAGGAAATTCTCGCGCAAGCGCGTCGCCGTTTTAGCGCAAGTCTGACCGATAGCAGCGCATTGCCGGGTGATTTATACAGTGTGGTGTTAGGCGTGGTCGGTAAAAATGCCAGTCAGGCCGATTTTGATCAGTTGAAAACCTTGGCGGCAAAAACCAGCAATAGTACCGAAAAGCGGCGCTTGTTAGGTGCCTTGGTTTCCAGCAAAGACGTGAAGTTAGCCAAGGCGGCGCTGGAACTACTGCTGAGCGATTTAACACCAAAACAATTGGCGCCAGGGTTGTTAAACCGAGTGGCGAATGAACATGCTGAACTGACGTATCAGTTCTATGTGCAACACCAGGCGCAGTTCGATGACAGGTTAGACCCCCTGCGTCGTAACGGTTTTGATGCCTCGCTGCTGGGGTCGGCTCGTGATGCGAAGACCGCGGCGCTACTGAAACAAAAAGCGGCCGCTGCCACGTCAAAACCAGCGAAAACTGCCTATTTGGAAGCGGCAGCGGGTATTGAGTTGTTGTTGGAACGGATCAATCGTATTCCACCGCAGGTCGATAGCTATCTGAAAGCACAACAAGGTTAACAGGCTCTAATCACTCGATAAAAAAGCCCGGCCAGTAACTGACCGGGCTTTTTAAGCACCATTCATACCCTCAGCTCGCGAATAAGCCTTGCAGATAGTTAGTGACCACACTCTGGCGTGACAACACCCATCCTGCCACCACCATCACTAACAAAATCAACCATAAACCAGAGTTGCTTTTTGCTTCGTACGGATCAGTCAGGTTGCGCTTTGAACCTTTTGGCAGCGTTGGCAATGCGGTCAATTGGGTACCGAATCGAATACTGAGCTTAGCATTGGAGTTGATGGCCCAGCCGTTGGCATCCAGTAACGGTGCCAAATTACGGGCGCGCAGCTTAAACCAAGCCAGTAGCATCGAAGGTCCGGAAATAAAGAATACAATGCCGACCAGCGCCAGCGGCATTTGCCACCACACCAACCCCAGAAAACCGGTTACCACCGCGGCTAACGCCGTACCAATAGCGCCAATCGCTAAACCAATGGCGGCAAAAATACCGGCAAATTTAGCCACATCAAAGGGTGCGGGTTTACTTGAGGCATCCGCCATTTTGGTGGCATCACCCTCTCCGGCGGCACTTTTGGCTGCGATGTCTTTATATTTGGCCGCTGCAAATTTTTGCACCTGCTCAGAAAACATCCTGCCGACACGTTGGTAAGGGGTGAAAAATGCTTCGCGGATACTAATCGGATTGACGACGATCTGCGTTACTGTGGCGTCCCAATCTTGACCTGCCCTGTCGTAAAACACACCGTTGCGACCGACCATCAGGTTGCCGGCATCACCGGCGGTCATCGAGGCCACCACCGACTTTTTCTCGCCGGTGCTACTGCGCACACAATCGATATACAGCAAATAAATGCCACTTAAACTTGCCAATTTGGCGTGTTTGCCAGCATCGTTGACGTTGAGGCATAAATCGCAGCTGCGACCGTCCAAATACAACCGACCATTTTGGAAAATAGCAGGTTTATCCAAGCTGTAAAAGTTTTCAAAGCTGACAAAGTTACGGAGTAAATCACGTAAATATCGCTGATAACGCACTAGTTTGTCGACATCTAGCACCGATTCTGCTTCAGCTTGTTGCGCTAAGTCTTCTGCCATCAACGCATAAGCATCTTGTAACGTGGCCTCATTCAAACAAGCTGCCAGTACTTCAGGTTCCAGCGTGCTGGCTTTGGTGCTCGGTTGTGCCGCTTTCCAGTCGGCATAGGGTTGCAATACGTCTTTGAGTTGTTGCCAGTCTTTGGCGTTGATTGCGTTTTTCGAAGACCACACGGCAGCGGCGAGTTCAGCCAGACGCTGTAACACTTTCGCCCAGTGTGGATGGATGCCGCTGAATAATGGCAAAGAGCCTTGGGCAGAAATTTGCGCCAACGGCAAATAGTTGGTTTCTAGCGTGGCTTGGGACAATAACTGCCGCGACAGCGCTGCGTAATCTTCGGTGGCGCCGTTTAGTGGCGCCGTGGCATTGCTGTCATAAGCGGCCAGCTGACAGCGGGTGAAATAGTCGGTCACTTTGGCGTCAAGCGCGCTCATCAGTTGATAGGTTTCGTCGGTGTTGTCACCTAATAACGTGCTAACACTGCTGCCACTTTGTTGCCAGTCAATAAAGGCCTGGCTGTCGACGACAAACTGCGCCAACTGCTGTTGATTAATGCCGGCAGCACCGCTGCGATCATCGCTCGTAATGCCCAGCGCCAATAACGTGCTGATCAGCTGCTTGACGGTATCGCTGTTGGCCAATTCCTCGGTGATAATGCCATCGCCATTTAATTGATGCGCTGGGAAGACCTGCGCCATATCCGCCGTGTCGGCCACGGTTAATACGCTGGCGTCGGCTTTACCGAGGTTTTGTAAAATACGTTTGGCAGAAGCCAGTAGTTTTTGCCCTTGGTCAGAGTTGGTGTTGATGGCGCTTAATGGCAACTCTTCACCACTGAGCAAAACTTGCGGCGTTTGTAAGGCCGATAACGCCCAAGCCACCGCGGCTTTGACTTCATCAATGCGCACCCGGCCATCAAGATCGGTATCGAGGTAACTCATGGTGCGGGCATCAAACTCCAGCCCCTTGACTGGGCAACTGAGCGCCGCCCATAGTTTAGGATCGAGCAGCTGAAGCTGTTGCCAGTCTTCGATCTGATCAAGTTTGACCTGATCAAACCCCCCTGAACGAAAAAAGCGCCATTGGTGTGCCATGTAATTTTCCTTATTGACTGAGCTGGAACTCACCGCTGAATATGTTGGTAGATTGATGTAAGTGGCCGGGCAATGGTGGCGACTCAACGAAACCGTATCGTCACCCATCAGTGAAGCCAATTGAATAAAGACTAATATTTCATGCTTTGTGGCAGAGCGCAAATCGTAAGCTGATGCAATTACTCAGTTATTGCCATAGGACAGGTCAGGATTGTGAGCTTCGGCTGCGATGGTTAATTTCACGACTCTTTAGTGGAAATGCCAACGGTCATTCGCTGCTGGTAAGTGTTTATTAGTATAAATCAATTGCTTGAATGTGGCTTATGTATTGCACTATTCATCACTTTGCCAACAAAAGGATGAAAACGGATGAAAAAATTTTTGGCCAGCATCGTGTTGCTACTGCTCAGTGCGCTGCTGCTGTGGAGGCTACTGCCAACTCAGCAAGAGCACAGCGCACAATTGACACAGCTTGACGATTTTTTACCAGCTTTGATGGAAGAAACCGGCATCCCCGGTCTTGCCATCGCGCGGATAAAAAATGGTCAGACGGTTCTGTTAAAAACTTATGGTCAAGCAGACCTGAAAACTGGCCGGGCAGTGACCGCCGATACACTTTTTAATCTGGCATCGGTGAGTAAGCCGGTGATGGGTATTGTGTTGCTGCAATTAGTTGATCAAGGAAAACTCGATTTAGATCAGGATATTAATTACTACTTACCCTTTAAAATTGACAACCCCCATACCGACAACGAACGTATTACGTTACGCCATCTGGCCAGCCACTCTTCCGGCATTGCTGACTATTACGATAGTGATAGTTTTAGCCACAATAAAAATTCCGATACTTCACTTGTACAGCATCTGACCAGCTTGTTACTGCCAAATGGCTCTCACTATCAGCAAGGCGCAATGTTTCTGCCTTATCTGCCCGGGACACAGCGCCAATACAGCAATCTGGGCGCCGGACTGGCAGGTTATTTAGTCGAAGCAACCACCGGCATTTCATTGGCTCAATATAGTAAAGAATCACTCTTCCCATCACTGTCGATGGATCACAGCAGTTGGTTACTCGATGACATTCCGCTTGAGACTGTAGCAGTGCCTTACGAAACGGAACAATGTGTGCCTTATCTTCCATTGTGTGCAGACACAGAAATGCCAGAGCTGAATGAGTGGATCAGTCGTTACTTTAATCCGCCGGCAGAGTTTATAAACTTCAGGCTCTATCCGCATTTTGGTAACCCACAATATCCAGATGGTGGCATTCGTAGCAGTATTCGTGACATGAGCCAATTGATGGTGGCAGTGATCAATAATCGTGACCATTTTGGCCAGCCATTATTGTCAGAGGCTATGTATCACGAAATGTTTAGCCTACAAGCGGAGTCAATCTCTGACAACCAACGATTTTTTTGGCGGGATAATTCGATGGGGTTGGTAGGCCATATGGGTTCCGACCTGGGCGTATTTACTGCCTTTTACTTTGACCCAGACCGCAAGGATGGTTTTATCATCCTGATGAATCGTGGTATGGACGCAAAAGCCGCGACTGCGATGAAAAAGATAGCCAAAAGGTTAAATGACATCGAATGAGTGGTTGGGTCTGATCTGACTTGCTGCAGCTGCTGGTGAATTGGCTAGGTTGAAATATCATCGCCGGTGCGTTGCTGGTTTTTCACAGTGGGATGTTTATTAATCGGTTCGATTTAACGGCAATAGTGCTTATATGCTGTTGAATTTTATTTTGTAAATGAAACACTTTGCCTGTTAAATGACGTTAACGAAGCTGCAACCTTCTGCTAAGCGTTATGGAAAGAGCAATAAAATTTGCCACTTAAATAAAGGAGTTATTGTGAAATTATATGGATTGTTGCTTTTAGCCATCGGCTTGTTTCCTTGTGTTACCCAAGCCGGGGGGGATGAGGTTTTCGTTCGAAAAGAAATAAAATTGTTTATGAAAAACAATAATGTACCAGCTGTAGCGATTGGCATTATTGAAAATGGCAAGGTTACTTTTAAAGCGGGTTTTGGCACTTTGAGTCGTGAACAAAACCGACCCATTACCACCGACAGTTTTTTCCAGATAGGCTCACAGACCAAGGTGATTACTAGCATTATCGCTTTGTCATTGATCGAAGACGGTAAGTTGGGACTGCAACAGAATATCGACGATTTATTACCAAATGCATTTCAGGCAATCGATAAAAATGCCAGAAAAAGCATCACGATTGAGCGATTGCTGAGTCACCGCTCAGGGCTTCCGAACTATCCACAGAACGTGGTTCGGATTGATGGCGATCCGATGGTTGGAGGTTACAGTGAGGCGCAATTGTTAGCTGCTTTGCAAACGTTAAAGCTCGATCATGCACCTGGCGCGAAGTTTTCCTACTCTAATTTTAACTATGCTGTGCTTGGATATATTCTCGCCAAAGTTAGCGGAACCTCATACGACCAACTTGTCAGTGATTACTTTGCCCAGCGATTCGGTCTGGCTGGTTTTTACCCAACTCTAACTTCCGGCCAATTATCGGAGCTGGTGACGCCTTACCGCAAAGATCACCGGGAAGTTGCGACAAAACCTTGGGATATGGGTTTGTTGATGCCGCATGGTGGTTTGTACTCATCAATTGACGGTCTGTTACCTTTGATGCAACTTCAAATGTCTGCCTATGGCAACTACCTCAAAACCAATCAAAAATCGCCATTGGTTTCCACTCAGGCAAGTTATGCAACGGGCCTTTACCCTGGTTTGAATTACGGTTACGGCATGTTTGAAGCAAAACCGGAACTAGGTTTATATCCGACTACCGTCCTGTGGCACGGAGGTGATCTGGATGGCTTCGGCTGCGAATATATTTTTGACCCGCAACGAAAAAGTGGCATTGTATTGTTAACGTCAAGTGGTGGAAGAGAGTTTGTCATGCTTGGCCGAAAAATAATGAATAACTTATTGCTGCAAACCGCTAGCAAATAGACGCCGCCATAGCACATCGTGTTTGGCAGCGATAAGCACTTCGCTTGCAATAGCTCCGTGAGCGAAGTGAAAGTTGAGACTGGAGTTACAAACGATAAAAGGATTTCCTATGAAGAGCGTATTTTTCTTTGATGCGATGTTAACGCCGAAAATCATCACTTTTGTTTATTGGTTGATGTTGTTTGGCTGTGTTGTTTCAGGCTTGAGCGCGATGTTTTCAGACTTTGGCGGTGGCTTCTTCGCCGGCTTAGGTATTTTAATTGGCGGCGCTATTGCTTCAAGAATTTGGTGTGAGTTGTTAATCGTACTGTTTAAAATTCACGAAAACTTGCAAAAGTTGGCCAATAAAGCCGAGTAACAGCGTAACTAAAGCGCACTCGTCGTACCACAAACTGTGGGCTGCAATGTTGTTTGAAACACACCAGCCCACTACTTTGGTCACGCTTTGTGGTGTCAGAAAAACGTCTGATCGAGGAAGTCCGCCCTAGAGATACCAAAGGTTGTGATGATCACGGGGTGTGGTGTTGGGGTTTTGACCGCAAAGTTATTGGCCAGCCGGTGATTTTTTAGACTGAGCCACTGGTTTATAAAGGTATCTCAGCCCTTCGTTGTGGCAAGGGCAATAGGCACTTTCAGCGGCGCTTAAGCCTCTGGCTCGCTACAAGTAAACACCAGATTTTTCCGCATATCTTTTAAAATCACGCCGCGTTTAAGCATTAAACCACTGAGCCGTTTTTGCCAGACCAATAGCTGCGGTTGGGCTGCGATAAGGGCTTCGTCAGAGGCAAACTGCAGCCGCACCAACAACGACGTTGGGAAAGCTTCGTATTCCAGACTAAACCAGCCTTGGACAAAACCTTGTAGTTCAGTGCTGGCTTGTTGTTCCAGCGCTTCGACGGCGGTTAAAACGGCGGTTTGTTGTTTACGTTGTACGGCGGAGAGTTTTTTCATTTGAATTCAACGTTTATTTGCGGCGGTGGCCGGGAAACCAGACGGCATAGCATGGTTTTAGTGTGGTTATGATACAGCGATTCGGATGTTTTGCGTCAGAGAAAGACGCTAAATTTTGCTCGCAATGCGACTAGCTTGGTTGTGGCAATGTCGGCACTTGCTCTTGGCAGATGATGTAGGGCTCAGCTCATGCATAGCTGATTGCCTCGGTGTGCTGGTATGCTAAAAGCGCTGTTGTCCCTACGTATATTGCTGTCAAAATAATTTACACTGACTGTAAAGTTATTTTTCACATGGTAATTTTAATCATATTTATCAGTGCATTAAGGTTGGTGGCATGGAATGTGTAATGTAGTAAATATACTTAACTTGCTGAAGTGAAACATATGAAAAAGTATTTATTGTTAGTCGGAATGTTGTTATCTGGGTTGGCAAACGCCGGTATCATTGATTTTGAAACCAAGCCTGCGTTTAGTTGCCCAGGGGAAAATCAGGTTGATAATGGTATGGTGTTCAACGGATTTGCTTGTTTCTACAGCAACTCTGCACCTGCCGATTATCCATTTGTGCCAAGTTCTACAGTGATCGGATTAGCTGATTTCCAAGGGCGTGGTTATGTTTCTTTTGGTCTGCAAAGCGGTGATAGTTTTTCTTTTTCTAAGATGGCTATTGCCCTTGCGGTTTATACAAATCCTGGTGATTTATTAACCGTCACCGGTTTATTCAATGGTGCGAACTTACACTCGGTCGTGCTGGCACCAAGTAAAGCTGCTTTTACTGACTACTTATTTAATTGGAACGGCGTTGATGAAGTGCGTTTCTCCTGGGGACAAGGGGGCTGGGCTGGTTATATCGGTTTTGACAACATCGAGTACAATATGCCTGCAGAATCTGTATCTGCACCATCTTCTATGCTGCTGTTCGGTTTAAGCCTGATCGGTTTTGGTTATTCACGTAAATTCAAAAACCGTCGCAATTAAGTCCATTGCCAAGTTGCAGTTGCCGCTCATCGTGCTGCTAACTTATTAAAGAAAAGCCACAGTTTGCTGTGGCTTTTTGTTTTGAAAGGTCTGTTACAACGTTTGTTTAGCTGAAAATCCGAATTAACCTTTGGCCAATAACGGCTTCATATACTGACCGGTATACGATTTTTCGCAGGCGGCCACTTGCTCTGGCGTGCCGGCAATTAAAATTTCGCCGCCGCCATTGCCACCTTCTGGGCCCAAATCAATGACCCAATCGGCCGTTTTCACCACGTCTAAGTTATGCTCAATCACTACAATGGTATTGCCGGCATCGCGCAGTTTATGCAGCACGTTCAGTAATTGCTGAATGTCGTAAAAATGCAGGCCGGTGGTCGGCTCGTCAAGAATGTACAAGGTTTTGCCAGTGTCGCGTTTGCAGAGTTCACGCGCTAAGTTTACCCGCTGCGCTTCACCACCGGATAAGGTGGTTGCCGATTGGCCAAGCCGAATATAGGTTAACCCCACATCCATCAGCGTTTTTAGTTTGCGGGCAATCGCCGGTATGGCTTCAAAATACTGGTGCGCGTCTTCGACGGTCATTTCCAGCACTTCATGAATGTTTTTGCCTTTATATTTCACTTCCAACGTTTCACGGTTGTAACGTTTGCCCTTGCAGACATCACAAGGCACGTACACATCCGGCAGAAAGTGCATTTCGACTTTAATCATGCCGTCGCCCTGACAGGCTTCACAGCGGCCGCCTTTGACGTTAAAACTAAAACGTCCGACCTGATAACCGCGTGAGCGAGCCTCTTGGGTACCGGCGAATAAATCGCGTACCGCGGTGAAAATGCCGGTGTAGGTGGCGGGGTTCGAGCGTGGCGTGCGGCCGATCGGGCTTTGATCAATATCGACGCATTTATCAAAATGCTCTAAACCTTCAATCGTGCGATGGGGCGCTGGATCGTCGCCTTCGCCTTTATTCAGCACTTTGTGCGCCACCCGATACAGCGTGTCGTTAATCAGTGTCGATTTGCCGGAGCCGGAAACGCCGGTGATACAGGTCATCACGCCAAATGGAATGATCAGATCAACATTTTTCAGATTGTTGCCGGTGGCGCCTAATACCTTGAGCTCTTTGCCTTTTTTACCAAGATGACGTTTATCCGGAATGGCAATTTTCCGTTTACCCGATAAATACTGGCCGGTTAAAGAGTCTTCGGCCGCTTCAATATCGGCCAAAGTGCCTTGTGCCACCACATAACCACCGTGCACACCGGCGCCCGGGCCAATGTCGATAATATGGTCTGCTAGTCGCACCGCATCTTCGTCGTGCTCGACCACGATCACCGTGTTGCCTAAGTTACGCAGGTGGGTCAGTGTGCCAAGCAAGCGCTCGTTGTCGCGTTGGTGCAGGCCAATTGAGGGTTCGTCCAATACATACATCACGCCGACTAAACCGGCGCCAATTTGACTGGCCAAACGAATACGCTGCGCTTCACCACCCGATAACGTCTCGGCGCTTCTGGATAAATTCAGATAATTCAGCCCGACATTGACCAAAAACATCAGCCGATCCTGAATTTCTTTTTGAATTTTTTCGGCAATTTGCCCGCGCTGGCCGGTTAAGCTGAGCTTGCTGAAATACTGATGGCAGTCGCCAATCGATAATTCGACAATTTGTGGCAAAGTGGTTTTACCTATAAACACATGGCGCGCTTCTTCGCGTAAACGCGAGCCATCGCACATCGGGCAACATTGGCTGGCCAGATATTTCGACAATTCTTCGCGCACCGCGTTCGATTCAGTGTCGTGGTAACGCCGTTCCATATTCGGCAAAATACCTTCAAACGGATGTTTTCTAAGCACAATGTCGCCGCGATCATTGAGGTATTTAAACTCGATTTCTTGGCGACCACTACCGGTTAAAATGGCTTGTTGATGCTCTTTTTTCAGGCTGGAAAACGGTGCGTCCACATCAAAACCATAGTGCTCAGCCAAGGATTTCAGCATTTGGAAGTAATAGAAGTTGCGCTTATCCCAGCCGCGAATGGCGCCTCCTGCAAGACTTAACTCGTTGCTGACAATGACTTTATTGGCATCAAAATATTGTTTTACGCCCAGTCCATCACAGGCCTGACAGGCGCCAGCGGGGTTGTTAAACGAAAACAGCCGCGGCTCTAATTCGGCCATCGAATAACCACAGGTTGGGCAGGCGAAATTGGCGGAGAAAATCAACTCTTCCGCTTTGTCGTCATCCATTGACGCTACTTTGGCAATACCGCCACTCAATTCCAGCGCCGTTTCAAAACTTTCGGCCAGCCGTTGTTTAATATCGTCGCGCACTTTAATGCGGTCGATCACCACTTCAATGGTGTGCTTTTTGTGTAAATCGAGTTTTGGTGGATCAGATAAATCGCAGATTTCGCCGTTAATGCGGGCGCGGATATAGCCTTGCGCCGCGAGGGTTTCCAGCGTTTTCACGTGTTCGCCTTTGCGCTCTTGCACCACCGGCGCCAGCACCATCAGCTTCGAGCCTTCCGGGAAGGCAATGACTTTATCGACCATCTCGCTGATGGTTTGCGCGGCTAATGGTAAATCGTGGGTTGGGCAACGGGGCTCGCCAACGCGGGCGAATAATAACCGCAGATAATCGTAAATTTCGGTAATGGTGCCAACCGTTGAACGTGGGTTATGCGAGGTCGATTTTTGTTCAATCGAAATGGCCGGTGATAAACCTTCGATATGATCAACATCCGGCTTTTCCATCAAACTTAAAAACTGCCGTGCATAGGCCGAAAGTGATTCAACATAACGGCGCTGTCCTTCAGCGTACAGCGTATCAAACGCCAAAGACGATTTGCCGGAGCCGGATAAACCGGTAATGACAATCAGTTTGTCGCGCGGAATTTGCAGCGAAATATTTTTTAAGTTGTGGGTGCGGGCACCGCGGATATCAATTTTGTCCATAACGGTCTCTGTGGCCTGCCCTTGGCAGGGCGACGGAATACGGTGCGGCTGACGCCACAGTTGGCAGAAAAATCTTTCAGTTTGGCGATAATCAGTATGACAGCTGTCCATAGTCAGATCAGTGACAGGCGTTGATTAATTGCCAAATTGCTGCACTATCGGCGAAATACTGTATATAAACACATACTGTTTAGCAAGTTAAGCCGTAAAACAGCAATATTGCGCTCAGTGCTCAATACAGCATGCCTAGCGCTGAGGCCGCGCGGGGGGATGTGCACACTTTACATTCCTAGCAGGCGCAAAAAGTGCGGTTTGTGGCTAATGCTACAACCTGCTAAGCGCCAGTATTTGCTGCGATACGGTGTCTGCGGTTCAGCAACCAGCAGATAAAAATTTATCTGTGGTCGTTCTGGCGGTCGGATTTTTAACACGTTGTGCTACAATGCCGCCCTTACCAAGCCAACCGCGTGCCTTTCGCACTTATCGGATAGAGATCAAAACTTCATGCAACATTTAACAGCACTGGAACGGCGCACCGCCATCTCGTTGGCGCTGGTGTTTGCTTTTCGGATGTTAGGTTTATTTATGCTGATCCCGGTCTTTGCCATTTACGGCAAAGATCTGATTGGCTTTTCGCCGTTATGGATTGGCCTCGCCATCGGTGCTTATGGCTTAACCCAAGCCATTCTACAAATTCCGATGGGTTGGTTATCTGATCGTTGGGGCCGCCACCAAGTGATGCTGCTAGGGCTGGCATTTTTTGCCATTGGCTCGGTGGTCTCGGCACTGGCAGATTCGGTGTATATGGTCACCTTTGGTCGGGTGCTGCAGGGCATGGGCGCTATTTCCGGTGCTGTGCTGGCGTTGGCCGCCGATTTAACCCGCGAAGAACAGCGACCCAAAGTGATGGCGGTGATTGGCATGACCATTGGTCTGTCGTTTGCGGTGGCGATGGTTGCTGGCCCATTGATTGCGGCGGCGGCAGGTCTTGCCGGAATCTTCTGGTTTACGGCCGTACTGGCGGTGGTTGGTTTATTGATTGTCAGCTTTTTAGTGCCAAAGGCGGTAAATCAGGCGCATGACAGTGAAGCTTTGGCCAAACCTGGTTTTATTATTGATTTATTTAAGCATCGGCAATTATTGCAGCTCAACGTCGGTGTGATGATTCTTCATTTACTGTTGACGGCTATTTTTGTGGTGCTGCCACAGCAACTCATTGATTTACATCTTGAATCACAGCAGCATTGGCAGGTGTATCTGCCGGTGTTGGTGGCAGCATTTGTGCTGATGGTGCCGCTAATGATCCTGGCGATGCGTCGCCAGCAAGAAAAAAGATATTTTTTATTCGCCATTAGCTTGCTGATTGTAAGTTTATTGTTAATGATTAACGGCCAGCAGTTGAACTGGACTATTGGCGGATTACTGCTGTTTTTTATTGGTTTTAATTATCTGGAAGCCAGTATGCCGGCCTTGGTATCACGCCTTGCCCCGGCCGGGCAAAAAGGCACCGCGATGGGTATTTATGCCAGTTCGCAGTTCTTTGGCGCCTTTCTCGGCGGGGTGATTGGCGGTGCTATAGCCGGTTATTATGGGCTGGTGATGGTATTTGCGGTGGCCGCCGCAATTGGTTTACTATGGCTACTGATTGCCAGAACGATGCAAGTGCCAGCCCGCGCCCAACGTTTGTCGTTTGCCGTGGTGGTGCCGGATGATCGCACAGCGAGACATTATGTTGATTTGCTTAGCAAATTAGCCGGTGTGCAGGAAGCAACTGTGGTGATGGCAGAACAACGTTGTTATTTAAAAGTCGTCCAGGGCGCATTTGACCTGCAGCACGCCCAAGATCTGCTAGTGAGCGGGGTCGTTCGTGAAGCGAATGTCTGAATGGCAATGTCAGGTCATTCTAAGTAAAAATTCTGGCTAAAAAGACTTTACGGTCGTTTTAGCTTTCACAAAACTGAAGCGGTTGTTCGTACAGGTATTGCAGCTTGAGCTTTGGAGTCACCAAGCCAAGTGCGGTCTTTGCCTGCACAAGAAGCCAACAAATTTACACACTGAACAGCTGCGGCTGGCGATTGCGCTGTGCTGCAACCACAGGCAACGTCGATGGGGCGCATTTCCCGTCAGCGAAGGCAAAGTCGCAGCGAGTTTCAGTCCATTTAACAGAAGGTAGAGCAGCAATGGCAACAACGGTAACGGGCAAATTAAACAAAGCCGCATCACAATTTCAAGCAGGCGAATCCACTGGTTTTGGCGTGCGTTTAGGTGTGAAGTATTACGACCGCGAAAGTAAAACCGAACAATGGTGTAACTACGAGGCCGTGGTGTTTGCTAAAGCGCCGGCGCAAATTCAGTTCTATCAGCAAGCGCTGGTGGAAGGTGCCATTATCGAAGTGACCGGTGACAAGCAGCGTATTCGTCAGTTCCAAGGCGCCAATGGTTTAAGCCTGTCGATTGAAATTCTAGATGCCCGTTTAGGTGCGGTGTTTTCACCACAACAAGGCGCGCCACAAGGCCGTCCGCAGCAGCAGGCACCGCAACAAGGTTATAACCAGCCAGCGGCGCAGCAGGGTTATAACCAGCAGCCAGCACAACAAGCTTATAATCAAGCGCCAGCACAGCCAGCGTACAACCAACAGCCAGCGCAACCTGCTTACAATCAAGCTCCAGCAAAACCAGCTTACAACCAACAACAGCCAGCCCAACCAGCCTACAATCAGGCGCCAGCGCAGCAAGGTTTTAACCAGCCTGCACAAGGTGGTTTTGGTCAGCAAAACCGCGCACCAATGGAACCGACTATCGATTTTGATGATGATATCCCGTTTTGAGCATTCAATTTTTTAGCGTTGCTGTATGACTGAAAAAAGCCTCACTATTGTGGGGCTTTTTATTGGGCGCTAACTTGAGAAATAGTCGGTCAAAATATATCCGTCGTTTTGCGCTCCAGCAAACTAAGGCTATGCTCTTGTTCTGTGAACGAATAATTTTTTTGTCTTCATTCAGATAAAGGTGCAACCCATATGCTGTCAGCGTTACAAAATTTTAAAATGGCAAAAGTACTTATTGCGGTGTTTGCGCTGTTAATTCTGTTGATTACTGCATTACTCGCTACAGCCTCGTTAAATACACTGCAGCGCATGTCCAAACAGGCGGAGCTGCGAGAACTGTCCCAGTTGTATAACGCGGTGTTGTCTGAGATTGCATCTGAGGGGCGGCTTGCGACTGCGCTGTCGGAAACGGTCGCCCAATTGGCGCCGGTACAGACCGCCTTTGCCGGCAACGATCGCGCTGGCTTGCAGTCACTCACCATGCCCATGTTCGACAGCGCAAAGAAAAACTTTGGCGTGAAACAAGTGCAATTTCATTTGCCGCCAGCGATGTCTTTTTTAAGATTACATGCCCCCGATAAATTTGGTGACGACTTAAGTCAGTTCCGCCAAACCATTGTTGATGTGAACAATACCCAACAATTTGTCTCAGGGATTGAAGATGGCGTTGCAGGCTTGGGGATCCGAGGCGTGGTACCTATTGTCCAAGCGGGTCGGCATCTTGGTAGCTTGGAATTTGGTTTGTCGTTAGATGATTCATTTTTGCAGCAAGTCAAAGCCAAATACAATATCGACATCACCATTCACACCAAAGACGGCCAAAATTTCAAAAAGCTGGCCACCACCAATGCGGCCATGAGTGTGTTGACGGGCGAGCAGTTAAAAACATCAGAAAATGAGTTTGTCAAAACCGACATGACAAGCAAAAACATCAGTTATGCGGTTTATGCGGCTAAAATGATCGACTACAAAGGACGTACTATCGGCGTGATTGAATTGGCGATGGACCGCTCAGACTATGTCAATAGCATCGTCAGCGCCCAAACAACCATCTTGGTGATTGGCCTGTGTTTGTTAGTCGCAGGTATTGCGGTGGCCTACTTCCTGGCGCAGTTTTTCACCACCCCGTTATCACACGCAGTATCGGCTATGCGTGAGATTGCCGAAGGCGATGGCGACCTGACCAAGCGACTTAAAGTTGAGGGCAACAATGAGTTTACCCAACTGGCGCTGGCGTTTAATCAATTTGCGGAAAAAGTGCGGCGATCGATTTCTCAGGTGAGAGATTCCAGCGCCGAGCTAAGTTCAGCGACAAAAAATGCCAATGACATGATGAATCAGATAGGCGTGCATACCATCAAGCAGCGCGATGAAATTACTTCAGTCGCGACCGCGATTACTGAAATGACCAGCACCATTCATGACGTGTCTAAAAATGGGAACGCTGCCGCCAAAGCGGCTGACAAGGTCGAACAAGAAGCGACCTCGAGTAAAATACTGCTTGCCGATACCAGCGTTGCAATTGAAGAACTTGACCAATGTATTAGTCAGGCGAGTGCCGTCATTGCCAAGGTCAGCACCGAAAGTAACAATATTGGTACGGTATTGGATGTGATCCGTGGTATTGCCGATCAAACAAACTTGCTGGCATTAAATGCGGCCATTGAAGCGGCTAGGGCTGGTGAGCAAGGCCGAGGTTTTGCGGTGGTCGCTGACGAGGTTCGTACTTTAGCCAGTCGCACCCAAATGTCGACGCAAGAAATCAATGCGATGATTGTTAGTTTGCAACAACGCGTCAATGAAGCCGTAAAAACTATCGAAAATAGCCGGCAACAAGCACAAAATGGCGTTGAGTTAACGCGAAATACCGCGAACTCCATTGAACTTGTAAGGCAATCTGCCACCGAAATCCGCGATATCAACTACCAAATCGCCACTGCTGTTGAGGAGCAGTCTTACGTATCGGAAGAAATAAATCGCAATACCACCAGAGTAGATGAGTTGGCGACATCTTCGTTAGCCAATTCGCAGCAGGCGCTGAGCGCAGTGGAGAAGGTGTACGCTATGACCAAACAACTCGACCATATCGTCAGCGGTTTTAAAATCTAACGCTTGGCGTTAAAGCTGGGCATTAAAGCCGCGCGGTTGTGCAGTGTCCGCGCTGCTTGATGTCGGCTGGCTGAGGAAAATCAACATGATGACACCAAACTCGGCGGCCACGCCTGCCAGCGCAATCCTGCCGACGGCGACAGCAACCGAGAAGTTGTCATCAAGCAAAAACAACAACCAGCTACTCCCGATCAATGCAAATGGCAGGCTGAGCATCATGATGCTCGCTTGCAAAGTGCCCCAGAGTTAGCGGATCAGAATATTCTGAATTAAGTTAACGAAAACACATTAAGTATCTAAATTTAAATGACTTAAATCATCTTCGATTGTTCAGAATGTGTGTCTCAAACATAATAAAC
>JBBKWN010000097.1:0-46578 GCA_037968955.1 Rheinheimera sp.
GCCCATATCCATTCCGGCTTTTATTGCATAATACAAGAACACACTATGCATGGCTTCGCGTACGTGGTCGTTTCCACGAAACGAAAAGGACATATTACTTACACCGCCGCTCACTTTTGCCAAGGGCATCAAGCGTTTGATCTCGCGGGTGGCTTCTATAAAATCGACTGCGTAATTATTATGCTCTTCTATACCTGTTGCTATAGCAAAAATGTTTGGGTCGAAAATAATATCTTGCGGTGGAAAACCAATTTGCTCGACCAAAATTTTATAAGCACGTTGGCAAATCTCGACTTTGCGTTTTTGTGTGTCAGCTTGGCCTACTTCATCAAAGGCCATCACTACAACTGCAGCACCGTAGCGCCGCAGCAATTTGGCCTGATATAAAAACTGCGCTTCACCCTCTTTGAGTGAAATAGAATTGACGACGGCTTTACCTTGAATACATTTGAGCGCTGCTTCAATGACTTCCCATTTCGATGAGTCGACCATGATCGGCACTCGCGAAATATCAGGCTCGGAAGCGAGTAAGTTCAGGTAACGGACCATAGCGGCTTTGCTGTCAAGCATCGCTTCATCCATGTTGATATCGATGATTTGCGCGCCGCTTTCTACTTGCTGCCTTGCCACCTGTAACGCCGCTTCGTACTTGCCGTCCAGAATTAACTTTTTAAACCGCGCCGAGCCGGTCACGTTGGTGCGTTCACCAATATTGATAAATCTGACTTGTCGCATCACCACTCCAACGAAAAGGCTTCAAGGCCGGCCAGATTAAACTGATGCGATACTGCTTTCGGTTGCCGTGGTTTCATGCCTGCCACCACCTCAGATATCGCTTTAATATGCTCTGGCGTGGTGCCGCAGCAGCCTCCGACCACATTTAAAAACCCCTGCGCCGCCCAGTCTTTAATTTCCGCCGCCATTTCAATAGCACCCAGATCATATTCACCGAATTCATTGGGTAAACCGGCATTTGGGTGCACGGAAACGTAACATTCCGAAATTCCAGAAAGTGTTTCAACATAGGGACGCAATAAATCTGGACCTAAAGCGCAGTTGAGGCCAAAAGTCACCGGCTCAACATGCGCCAGTGAATTATAGAATGCCTCAGTGGTCTGGCCAGACAAGGTTCTGCCGGAAGCATCCGTAATAGTGCCTGAAATCATCACCGGAAGTTTATAACCAATTTCATCAAATACTTGCAGCACAGCAAAAGCAGCAGCTTTGGCGTTTAGCGTATCAAAAATAGTTTCGAGCATAATAATATCGGCTCCACCTTCAACCAACGCATGCGTCGATTCCGTATACGCCGCCACCAGCGTATCAAAATTAACGTTACGATAACCGGGGTCGTTTACATCGGGCGAGATTGACGCGGTGCGATTTGTCGGGCCGAGAACCCCAGCAACATAACGCGGTTTATCTGGCGTTAGCGCATTAAATTCGTCACAGGCTTGACGTGCTAATGCCGCAGACTGTCGATTGATCCTTACCGACAAATGCGACATGTTGTAATCAGCCATGGCAATAGACGTGGCATTAAAACTGTTGGTTTCGAGGATATCCGCCCCAGCGGCTAAATATTGGCGATGAATTTCTAAAATCACATCCGGCTTGGTTAGCACTAATAAGTCGTTATTGCCTTTTAGATCCGATGGCCAGTTGGCAAATTCGTCACCGCGATAATCATGCTCTTGCAGCTGATAACCTTGGATCATGGTGCCCATCGCACCATCAAGAACGAGAATTTTTTGTTGTAGCGCATGTGCAAACGCCAAAGGCGTCAACTTTACTGCATTGCTCATGGCAATCGCTCCTGACCAATTTGTTGGATATCAAAAGGTGTCGCCTGATAGACATAGTAGTTCAGCCAGTTACTGAACAATAAAAAAGCATGACTTTGCCACAATTTTTGTGGCGCTTTGGCAGGGTCATTATCACGAAAATAATTTTCCGGAATTTTAGGTTCTTGACCAGTATTGACATCACGCTGATACTCGTCACTGAGTGTTGTTAAGTCATATTCAGGATGACCGGTTACAAACACACGACTACCGCTGCTGTTCTGAAGCAAATAGGCACCGGTGACATCGGCCTCAGCCAAGACGTGAATATCGACATGCTGCTGATATTTTTGCTTTGGTACCTGTGCATATCGTGAATGTGGAACTAAAAACATATCATCAAAACCTCGTACCAACGGGCTCAATGGTTGCACTACATCCTGCCAATAAACACCAGATAATTTATCGCCACGAATTTCCCGCTGTAAACCGTAGTAATAGTACAAAGCGGCATGTGCAGCCCAGCATAAGAACAACGTCGACGTCACGTGCCTGTCCGCCCATTCCAGAATTTGCGACAGCTGCGGCCAGTAACTTACGTCCTCGTAATCAACCAAACCTAAAGGTGCACCGGTAATGATCAACCCATCATAGTTTTGTTGCTGAACATCGGAAAAGTACTTATAAAAACAATTCAGATGACTTTGCGGTGTGTTTTTACTGATATGGTTATCCAATCGGATCAAATCGATGTCAACTTGTAATGGGCTATTGGCCAATAGACGTAACAACTGAATTTCAGTGGTGACTTTGTTTGGCATCAGATTCAAAATAGCAATTTTTAGCGGTCTGATATCTTGTTGTGCGGCACGGCTTTCGGTCATCACGAACACATTTTCAGCGGACAACGCTTCGACGGCAGGTAATTGGTCGACAACTTTAATTGGCATAACAGCCTCACAATGGAAAACAACTGTGAGTACTTTGGCGAAGAATGCCATAAATGTCAACTTCTAAACGTTTAGATGGCTAAATGAAATTGTGTGGACAAAGCCACCCTTGTTGATACACCCGATAGTCGACCCAGGGCAGGCAACAGCTGAACCATATTTAGCTGTCATACGATTTCACCACTGAGCCACTGAGCAGACTTAGCTGATTCAGGGCGAGTCAGTAGCAGTTTTTAGCGATCGATGCCCGTTATTTTATGATGGTTGAATATAAGCCAGAGTGAGCCATTGCATGCCACTTAAGCTGCAATGTTGCCATAAACAACCAAGCAGACTGACTTACAGATGATGATGAGTTTTCACAATAAAAAAACCAGCCGTAGCTGGTTTTTTCCTAAACAGTCAACATGCAGAGCGAAGGCTCGCCGGCCACACGCTCACCATATCGACATTTTACAGCTCTTCGAGCTCTTCAGCTTCAGCGGCTAAATCTTCAATGACCGCTGCAGACCCTTTTTTAGCCACTAATAATAAGCGGTTACGCAGTTCAGTTTCAATCTCAAGGGCAATTGCCGGGTTGTCTTGCAGGAACTTCATCGAGTTCGCTTTACCCTGGCCAATTTTATTGCCTTTATACGCATACCAAGCACCGGCCTTATCAATCAACTTCTCGTTGACGCCAAGGTCAATCAACTCGCCATTCTTACTAATACCTGAGCCATATTGAATAATAAATTCAGCTTGTTTAAAAGGTGGGGCGACTTTGTTTTTCACCACTTTGACTCGGGTTTCATTACCAACGACTTCGTCGCCTTCTTTGACAGAACCGATGCGACGGATATCTAAACGTACTGAAGCATAGAATTTTAAGGCATTACCACCAGTGGTGGTTTCTGGTGAGCCAAACATTACGCCAATTTTCATCCGAATTTGGTTGATGAAAATACATAAAGTGTTCGAGCGTTTGATATTGCCGGTGAGTTTACGCAAGGCCTGTGACATCAGGCGGGCTTGCAAGCCAACATGCATGTCGCCCATGTCCCCTTCAATTTCAGCTTTTGGTGTCAGCGCGGCGACCGAGTCGACGATAATTACATCCACCGCAGCAGAGCGTACCAGCATGTCACAAATCTCTAAGGCCTGCTCGCCGGTGTCTGGTTGTGACACAAGTAAGTCGGCGACATTGACACCTAACTTGGCGGCATACAATGGATCTAAAGCGTGTTCAGCATCGATAAAAGCACAGGTTTTACCCATTTTTTGCGCTTCTGCCACCACTTGCAAAGTTAAGGTGGTTTTACCTGAAGATTCCGGTCCATAAATTTCAACAATTCGACCACATGGTAAACCACCAATGCCAAGAGCAATATCAAGGCCTAACGAACCAGTTGGTATAAAATCGATAGCAAGCGCGGTGCTATCGCCTAGCCGCATAATGGATCCTTTACCAAACTGACGCTCAATTTGGCCTAAGGCTGCGGCCAGTGCTTTTTGCTTGTTATCGTCCATCTGAATCTCCGGCTAAAAAATCTTAAAAGGCATGAAATGCTGTATGCTCATACAGTAGTTGAATGCGTTTCCTCTGTCAACAATAAAATCAGCTGTTGCAGTGCAAAATCAATTGATTGCTGGCGTATTGCCTCACGGTCGCCATGAAAGACCATTTTGGTGGTGACGGTGTGACCAAACAGATAAAAACCAAAGCAGACAGTACCTACAGTTTTAAATGCTGTACCACCATCTGGTCCAGCAATGCCAGAGACAGCAACTGACACTTGCGCATTGGCAGCAACCGCAGCGCCGGTTGCCATCTCAGAAACGACCTCCTCACTGACGGCTCCAAATTGCAATAATGTGGCGCTCTTTACCGCCAGCAATTGCTGCTTCGCTTTATTGCTATAAGTGATAAAACTGCGATCCAAATAAGCGGAACTACCAGCAATAGCGGTCAGGCTATAAGCAATACCACCGCCAGTGCAAGATTCAGCAGTGGTGATAGCACATTTTTTCCGTAATAATAGCTGACCAAGTTCAGTCGCCAATAGCTGGGTTTGGGCAGGAACCGTCATCTTTAGTCCAATGTAGGAATACAGAACCTCATTATGCCGTCAGAACTAAAACCCGAGCAAGCATCCAGCACATTTCTCCCCGCGCACACCCCTATGATGCAACAGTATCTGGGCTTAAAAGCTGAGAATCCGGACATTTTATTGTTTTACCGGATGGGCGATTTTTACGAATTATTTTACGATGATGCGAAAAAAGCATCGACGTTGCTGGACATTTCACTGACTAAACGCGGCCAGTCAGCCGGGACGCCTATTCCGATGGCAGGCGTGCCGCACCATGCGATGGAAAATTATCTGGCAAGGTTGGTCGCTCTTGGCGAATCAGTTGCTATTTGCGAGCAAGTCGGCGATCCGGCAACGAGCAAAGGCCCGGTTGAACGCAAAGTGGTTCGCATTGTTACCCCTGGCACTGTGACGGATGAAGCGCTGCTCAACGAGCGACAAGACAACCTGTTAGCAGCGTTATATCAAATGAAAGACCAGTTTGGTCTAGCGTACTTGGATTTAACCTCCGGTCGTTTTTTGCTGACGCAAGTCGCACAACTAGATGATTTATACGGCGTATTACAACGTCTAAATCCAGCGGAGTTATTATATAGCGAAGATCATCAGTTACCCGATAGCATCATTAAAGGCAAAGGCGCCCGCCGCCGCCCGCTATGGGAATTTGACCTTGCCAGCAGCGAACGTTTGTTATGCCAGCAATTTGGGACCCGCGATTTACAAAGCTTTGGCGTCAACGATGCCCCGGTCGCCCTTATGGCTGCTGGTTGTCTCATGCAGTATGTCAAAGATACCCAGCGAAGTAGCTTGCCGCATTTACGCGCCATTGCTTTGGAACGTTCACAAGATCATATCGTGCTTGACGCCGCGACACGCCGTAATCTGGAACTGACCCAACGCTTAAATGGTCAGCTGGATCAAACACTGGCCTCGGTCTTAGACCACTGTCAGACCGCCATGGGCAGTCGGTTATTAAAACGCTGGATCCATGCCCCGCTGCGCGATCAAAGCCATGTCAGCAAACGGCATCAGGCAGTAGCGGAATTGCAACGCTACTGGCAGGAATTACAACCACAGATAAAACAAATTGGCGACATTGAACGGATAGTGGCGCGGCTGGCACTTCGCTCGGCGCGGCCTCGAGATTTCGCTCGCTTACGCCAAGCCTTACAACAACTACCACAATTACAACAAACACTGAGCGCACTGCAGTCACCCTTATTATCGCATATTCGCCAGCATTGCCAACCTATCCCTGAACTTTGCGTGTTGCTGGAACGAGCTATTATCGAAACGCCACCGGTACTAATCCGTGATGGCGGCGTCATTGCTAATGGCTACTCCGCCGAATTAGATCAATGGCGCGCCTTAGCAACAGGCGCAACCGACTATTTAGAGCAGCTAGAGCAACGAGAGAAACTGCGCACCGGCATCGCCTCGCTAAAAGTTGGCTTTAATAAAGTCGCCGGCTATTTTATCGAAACCGGCCGCTCTGCTGCCGATGCAGTACCTGCCGACTATATTCGGCGCCAAACGCTGAAAAACAACGAGCGTTACATTATTCCTGAATTAAAAGAATACGAAGACAAAGTATTGGGTAGTCAAAGCAAAGGCTTAGCGTTAGAAAAACAGCTTTATGAGCAGTTGTTCGACTTAACCGCACCACATTTAGCCGACCTACAACAATTGGCGGCGCAGTTATCTGAACTTGATGTATTAAGTAATTTTGCCGAACGTGCTGTGACACTGAATTATCAACAACCACAACTAGTTACCACGACCGGTATTTCGATAGAAGCAGGCCGCCATCCGGTAGTTGAAACCGTCAGTAGCGAGCCTTTTATCGCCAACCCACTGTTAATGCATGAACAACGGCAAATGTTGTTGGTAACAGGCCCCAACATGGGTGGTAAATCGACTTATATGCGCCAAACCGCGTTGATTGTGTTACTGGCATATATCGGAAGTTTTGTCCCGGCAGCGGCCGCAACCCTGGGGCCTATCGATCGGATCTTCACCCGGATTGGCGCTTCGGATGATCTTGCATCAGGTCGCTCAACCTTTATGGTGGAAATGACCGAAACCGCCACTATCTTGCATCATGCAACAGCGCAAAGCTTGGTATTGATGGATGAAATTGGTCGAGGAACTAGCACTTATGATGGTTTGTCACTTGCCTGGGCCTGTGCTGATTATCTTGCGACGCAGCTCAAAGCGTTAACCCTGTTTGCCACGCACTATTTTGAATTAACCGAGCTTGCCAATTTATTGCCAGGTGTGGTGAATATTCATCTCGATGCGGTCGAGCACGACGAACATATTGTATTTATGCATCAAGTGCAGGACGGCGCAGCCAGTAAAAGTTATGGTTTACAAGTGGCGCAGCTCGCTGGTGTGCCGAAAAAAGTGATTCGACAAGCAAAAGATAAGTTGGCGCAGCTTGAACAACACGGCCAGCTGACGACTAAGCATTCGCCCACCAAGTTGGCGCAGCCTTTAACCGTGGCCGCTGTCGCTCAATATCTACCGGCACAGTCGCAACAACAAAGCTTGCCGCTAGAAACCACAGAGCACCCACTATTGGAACAGCTACGACAAATGACGGTGGACGATTTAACACCTCGCCAAGCATTGGAACTGCTCTATCAATTCAAGCGTCAGCTGTCATGAGCAAGTATGCCGATCGCAGTCTCATCGTCACAAATGCCCATTTATCAGGAAATGTCTGTACAAGGAATAACCATTGGCGATAGCGGCCCAATGAATTACCGGCAGGATAACTCTGCGCTGCCGAACTTGTATGCGTAAAAGCAGGCACTCGCGTAAGATAAAGGAGCCATTTGGCTCCTTTATTATTTGTCTTCAGGTTGGGGTATTCATTCGCTCATTGCTTGAATCATTCCTGAAACAAGGTTTCAATATTGAGCCCCTGTTGGGTGACAATGTCGCGTAACCGGCGCAAGGCTTCAACTTGAATTTGGCGAACTCGCTCGCGCGTCAAACCAATTTCGCGACCGACATCTTCCAAAGTCGAAGGCTCGTACCCTAGCAGACCAAAACGGCGCGCTAACACTTCACGTTGTTTTGGGTTGAGCTCTTCCAGCCACAACACCAGATGCTGGCGAATATCAGCATCTTGCAGTTCAGTTTCTGGCCCTAACTCTTTTTCATCGGCCAGAATGTCGAGCAACATTTTTTCAGAAGAGCCGGCAACTGGTGTATCAACCGACGTGATTTTCTCATTTAACTTAAGCATCTTACGAACTTCTTCGACTGGCCTGTCGAGCGCTGCGGCAATTTCTTCCGGCGTCGGTTCGTGGTCGAGACGTTGTGATAGTTCGCGCGCTGCTCGAAGGTAAATATTCAGCTCTTTCACCACATGGATCGGTAATCGGATGGTCCGAGTCTGATTCATAATGGCGCGTTCAATGGTTTGACGGATCCACCAGGTGGCGTAAGTAGAAAAACGAAAACCACGTTCAGGGTCAAACTTTTCCACGGCCCGAATGAGCCCAAGATTACCCTCTTCAATTAAATCAAGTAACGCTAAACCACGATTGATATAACGCCGGGCGATTTTCACCACCAGTCGTAAGTTACTTTCAATCATGCGTTTACGGGCTGCCTGATCACCTTTGAGTGATAAGCGGGAAAAATAAACTTCTTCTTGTGCGGAGAGTAGTGGTGAAAAACCAATTTCACCGAGGTATAACTGCGTTGCGTCCATAGCACGATGACTATCATCGCGGGCAAAAACGTCATCGGTTGCCGATTCTTCATCAGCTGCTAATGTTTCTAAATCGGGCTCGGTTCCCTCTTCGTCGGCGATAACTGTGTCATCTGTCTCTTTAAAATCAACATCGTCTTCTTTGTGTCCCATATCCTTCTCCCAAATCTACCAAGGTAGTTACACCTAACTGCCAGAAATCCTTTCTTTTCGTTATGATCTTGTGTGTTATTTTAGGTATTTGAGCGGGTCAACAGATTGGCCACGAAAACGGATCTCAAAATGCAGCTGTACACGGTCTGCATCAGTATTGCCCATTTCTGCAATGAGTTGACCTGCAGACACCGAATCACGCTCTTTGACCAACAATCGATGGTTATGAGCATAGGCGCTGAGGTAATCATCGTTATGCTTGATAATCACCAAATTGCCATAACCGCGGAGGGCATTGCCAGCGTAAACTACCTGACCTGCTGCCGCAGCTTTGATCGGAGTCCCAACAGCACCACCAATATCCAGGCCCTTATTACCGTGTTCCTGGTGCGAAAATTTCGCTAAAACTGGACCTTTTACTGGCCACAACCATTGCGATACGTTCCCATTACTGGTACTCTTGTCGGTTTGTTCAGGCTCTGTGACCTGTTGATTCTGACCATAACGCGTTTGATTTTGTCGCGCAACTACTTTAGGGGTATTTAATGGAGTCTTTGATTTTACAGGAATTGAATAGTTCTTATTTGCTGAATTATCAGCTAAAACAGGTCCACGCACCGCTGTTTTGTAACCGCCCCTTTGGCTAATCACTAACAATTGCCCAACGTAAATCGTATAAGGCTCACCGATCCGGTTTAACCGCGCAAGATCACGGTAGTCTTGTCCTGCCCGAAAAGCGATCGAGAATAATGTATCGCCTTTTTTTACATAGTAGGTCCGCGCATGCAAGCTGGTGTTGCTCATGTGGCGACTTTGTGCCGAACTCACCGGCGCAGGCCCGTGCCGGCTTGAGCAACCTTGAAGCAGCATGCAAATTGCCAAACAACTCCAATAAAAAGGCCAGTTAACCATAGATATAATACAACATCCCAGCAACAGCGACCGTGCCCCAACCTAACCAGTCGACAATATCACGAAGTTTTTGCTGCATTTTTTCACCGCCCCAATACATCAATCCCGCAACTAAATAAAAACGGCCGGCCCTGCCAATCAAAGATGCGGCCACAAAAGGTAAAAATGCCATCTGCATCAAACCAGCACCAACCGTAAATAATTTGTAGGGAATAGGCGAAAAACCGGCAATAAATACCACCCAAACACCGTAATGTTTAAACCATTGTTCAATTACAGCAAATTTATCCTGATACCCCATATATTCAATTGTTGGCAAGACCAACGGCTCATACAGCAGCCAGCCCAGCACATAGCCGAAAATACCGCCCAATACCGATGCCAGCGTCGTTAAAAAAGCATAACGCCAGGCTTTGGTCGGTTGTGCCAGTGCCATCGGTGCCAGCATCACATCTGGCGGGATCGGGAAAATGACCGACTCGGTAAAACTCAAGCCAATTAAATAACGTTCGGCATGGCGATGTTTAGCCCAAGTCAACGCTTTGTCATACATCCATTGAAAAATTCTCAAACTATTGACCTCGAGTCGACCTTAAAATGAACATAAACCGAAAAGAAAATAACGATCAAGCGAGTTCGCCTGGCACCAAGGGTACAAACCGAACAGCTTCGACGTCTTTTTGCGAAAACTCTTCGCCATTTCGGGTATAAACCCGCAACACTTGCTCGTGGCTTCCAACCGGGATCACCAGCCGCCCACCATCAGCAAGTTGCTGTAACAATGCTTGAGGCACTTGGGTTGGCGCGGCGGTAACAATAATACAATCAAATGGCGCTTTGGTAGCCCAACCAAGCCAACCATCGCCGTGCTTCATAGAGACATTGTGTAAATCAAGCTGTTGCAGGCGACGTTTTGCCTGAAACTGTAACGTCTTGATGCGCTCAACAGTACAGATTTTGCTAAATAGACGCGCTAGAATCGCCGTTTGATAACCCGAGCCAGTGCCAATTTCCAACACTTTTTGCGGTTGCCACCCGTCAATGCCCATGGACTCGAGCAACAACTCGGTCATTCGCGCCACAATGTAAGGTTGTGAGATGGTCTGACCTTGGCCTATTGGCAATGCGGTATTTTCATACGCTTTATGTGCTAGCACCACTTCAACAAAAAGATGCCGTGGGATCTGGCCAATAGCAGCCAACACTTGGGTATTGTTGATACCATCTTGTTGAAGCTTTTGCGCCAGTAGCGCTGCGCTGCGAGGAGTTGCCACTGCCATCATCAAAACTCAATGCCGGTCAGCCAATCGCGCAGCGGTTCAATACTGCGATAGGCGGTCATATCAATCTGTAACGGGGTAATCGAGGCATAGCCATTGGCAACCGCATAAAAGTCGGTGCCTTCACCACCATCCAACTCCGGCCCAAGTGAGCCATACCAATAAATAGCACGACCCCAAGGATCAGTGGTGCTGGTCATCGTCTCGGCTTTGTGCCGACGACCAAGTCGCGTGACTTGAATGCCTTTGAGTTCACTAACTGGAATTGCTGGCACATTAATATTCAAAATTTGATCCGCCGGCAATGGGTGCGATTTCAGCTTTTTAATGACCTGTAATGTGACATAAGCAGCGGTTTCAAAATGCTCGTCGTTGTAGCCGGCCAGTGACACGGCAATGGCGGGTAGACCTAAGTGACGTCCTTCAGTGGCGGCGGCAACAGTACCTGAATAAAGGACATCATCGCCCATGTTGGCACCATGATTGATACCGGCGACTACTAAATCTGGCGTCTGTGCACACAATTGACTAATGGCCAAATGTACACAATCGGTTGGGGTACCATTGACCGCTATAAAACCGTTGTCGAGGCGCTGAGTGCGTAGCGGATTCAGTAATGTTAACGAGTTGCTGGCGCCACTACAATTCCGATCCGGGCCAACCGTGGTAACATCTGCTATTGAACTCAAAGCCTGATGCAACACCAGAATGCCTTTGGCATACACCCCATCATCGTTACTTAATAAAATCCGCATCTAACACTCCAACATAACTTGTTCGCGGCCAAGATCCTGATATTTAACTAGCTCACGCAATACTGAGGTGGCAAAACAACCGGTCGGTAACGCAAACTGCAACATGAGTGTATCATCTTGCCACTGATAACTCAGCGCTTTTGGCACCAAGCGGCAACTGCGCCGTTCAGTATTGACGTTTAAGTCACACAATGCCTGAACCCAATGTTGGTAAGGTGCCAACTGTTGTAATTGCCATTCCAGCGCCGCCCCACTTTCCAGCACTTTACCGATACCAGGCAAAATCGCCGTTGGATGCAGATCATGTTCTTGCAGCCGACGGCTAATCTCATCAGTGAGTTCAGGCACGCAAAATACCGAGCCAGAGCCATCCAGTTGCACCACTGCGCCTGGCAATAAGGTCAAAAACAGCTGTTGCTGCACCCGCGCTGATACTTGCTGGTTAAATAACATCGAGCGACTAGCCGACAATGCTAAGCCACGTAATTGCCGATCAGGAATACTTTCGCCGGCAAATAACCGCGCCGCCAGCTGTAAATTGCCACCAAAATGGCCAAAGCGCTGCTCACCATAATAATTGGGCACGCCGTGCAGAATTTGCTGAAGCTTGTTTTCGACTTCTGTTTTATCACTGATCTTGCGTAGTTTTAGCTGAAAATGATTCTGCTTAATCGACCCTAACTTTAACCGGCGTTGATGGCGTATCGTTTGCAAAATCCGCACACCTTCAATATTCCAGTCTTGATAATGTAGTTCTTGTTTAATCGGTACCGGCAAGCAAAACCATTGTCGTGTCACGGCATGCCGATCTTTTAAGCCGGCGTAACTGACCAACCGCGCTTTCAAGCCTGCGGCAGCCGCAATTTGTTTGGCGACATACTGGGTATTTTGGCCAATTTTTTCGACCAGCAATAGCAGATGTTCACCATGACCGGTGGGGGTGAAACTTAGCTCTTCATCCACAATAAAATCATCGGCTTGGGTGCGCAGATTGGCTGTCGCTTGCGGTTCGCCATACAAATAGGCCACAGGCGGAAACTCTGGCGCCTGCGCTCTGGGCTGTGGCTGTTCTTGCGGCATGTCATTCCGTGGTTCGACCTGACTTTCGATTGACTGATTCATGCAGATTTCACCAACAACACCACCGCCTCAACCGCGATGCCTTCCTTACGGCCAACAAACCCTAATTTTTCAGTGGTGGTTGCTTTGATGTTCACTTGCATCAGCTCTGCCTGTAAATCGGCCGCTAGCACTTGGCGCATGGCCGCAATATGGGGTGCCATTTTTGGTGCCTGCGCCAAAATGGTGATATCCAAGTTTCCAAGTGAGAAACCTAACGCCTGTACATCAGAAAAAACTTTGCGTAACAAAATACGACTATCAATGCCTTTAAAGGCCGCATCGGTATCTGGAAAGTGATGGCCGATATCACCAAGCGCCATGGCACCTAACAAGGCATCTGCCACCGCATGCAGCACCACATCACCATCTGAATGGGCGATTAAACCTTGCGAGTAGTCAATTTTGACGCCGCCTAAAGTAATGGGTCCAGTCCCGCCAAAAGCGTGTACATCAAAACCATGGCCAAGCCGAAAAGGGGTCATTGTTGCTCCAGATAAAAACGCGCCAGAGCTAAATCTTCTGGCTGCGTAATTTTAATATTGTCAGCGCGTCCAGCCACCAGTAGCACCGGATGTCCGGCCCATTCCAATGCTGAGGCTTCGTCGGTAATAGCGGCGCCTGCCGCTAAGGCGTTGCTTAAACAATCACGTAATAACGCCGTTGGGAACAACTGGGGGGTTAAAGCGTGCCACAACTGTTGTCGCGCCACTGTGTGGTCAACTTTTGCTTGCAAAGCCGCCCCATCGCCGCGTTTCATGGTGTCACGCACTAAAGTCGCCAGAATACCGCCACAGTTTTGTGAAAGGCATTGCTGGATTAGGTTATCTACATCGGTGAGCTGCACTAAAGGGCGAGCCGCATCATGCACCAGCACCCAGGGGAACTCCGCAGCATCGATGCTATGCAATGCATTAAGAACCGAGTTCGCGCGTTCAGCACCGCCCAAAACTCGCTTTACTGTCGCGATACCCGGTAACGACGTTGTCGCAAAATAGGGATCATCCGCCGACAAGGCTAGCCAAATACCACCGAGCTCCGGGATTTGTAATAATCGGCCAACGGTGTGTTCTAAAATGGTTTTGCCAAGGAGTTGCAAATACTGCTTTGGTCGATCTGCTTGCATCCGCTGCCCGATACCCGCAGCAGGAATCACCACCGCAATTCTCATTTTTTACCTTGCGAGGTAATTAACCGGAAAAACACTTCATCCTGTTTGATCAATCCCAATTCATTGCGGGCGCGTTCTTCAATTGAATCGAGACCTTGTTGTAAGTCTGCCACATCAGCTTGCAACATCTTATTGCGTTTTTCCAATTCGACATTACTGGCCTGATGCATTTTCAGCTCTTCTTTATGCTGCAGGTACTCTTTGACGCTGTGCTGGCCCAGCCACAACCGGTATTGCAAAGCACCACAGAGGATCAGTAGGATCAGTACTAAGATACGCATACAGCACCTGAGTGATTGGAATGTACTTTATTATGAAGGCTCGAACTGCTGCTGAAAAGCCCTCAGCGGCGCAATTTATCTAGCGAGGCAGATAAATATGCGGATATACGGCCCGAATTAAGGTTAACGGAGGTCTTTTTTCGCAGGATGGGGTTTGGCAAAATTCTGCCAATTCAACCGGCTGGCCAACAGCATTTCCCGCAAGCTCAGTAACCTTGGCAGTTTACGCTCCTGATTTCGCCACTGATGACCACAACACACCGCCATAAACACCGCTTTACCAGGTTTTAGCAGCATTTTTTGTTGGTTGCCCGGCTCTTGCGGCCAGCCTGCCATCGCGAACCAACCATGTTCATTGCAATGGATGCGCTGACCTTCGTGATCAATTTCATCAATCGAATCAAGGCGAATTTGTTCCTGCTGGTTTTGTTGTGGATCTTTAATGTAAACAGGTACTAAAAACCCGAGTTTGGCGTACTTATGGTAGTAACTGAAAATACTTTCTGATTCATCAACATGCGGCACCGGACAGACTTTGCTTTGGCTATGCAACCAACAGGCATTTTGACTGTCGAGGGTGAGTGGTGATGGGTGTTTTAATATCAACGAAGCGGCTTCACGCACATAAAACGGCAAGCTCGCTAAACGTTTAGTCAAAAGCGGCAACTGCGCTGGCGGCGTCTGTGACAGACGTAATAACTCGCGCTCGTACAAGGTATTGCACAGCTCAGTATAAGTCTGTTGATGCTCCGGACTATACCAGAGTTCGTTTTGTGTACTCATGCGCCGATGTTAGCTGTTTTTCGGAACCTGTCCAAGCCTGTCCTGCTAAATCAAAGGGCAATGTCTGTCACAAACGTATTACGTTGATGCTAGACATTGCCCTCAATAATGCCGATTAAGGTTAAAAGCCTTATTGGCCTTTAATTTCTACCCGGCCACGGTACGGTGCTTTGTCGCCCAGTTCCTGCTCAATCCGCAACAACTGGTTGTATTTCGACACCCGATCCGAGCGACATAATGAACCGGTTTTGATTTGACCCGCCGCAGTACCAACAGCTAAGTCGGCAATGAACGAGTCTTCAGTTTCACCAGAACGGTGCGAAATAACCGCAGTAAAACCGGCATCTTTCGCCATTTTGATTGCCGCTAAAGTTTCAGTCAGCGAACCAATTTGGTTGAATTTAATCAGAATTGAGTTACCAATGCCCTGCTCGATACCGCGTGTCAGAATTTTGGTATTGGTTACAAACAAGTCATCGCCGACCAGTTGCACTTTGTCGCCGATTTTATCAGTGAGATCTTTCCAGCCATCCCAGTCAGATTCATCCAAACCATCTTCAATCGAGATGATTGGGAATTTCGTGGCTAATCCTGCCAGGAAGTCATTAAATTCATAAGATGTGAACTCTTTGCCTTCGCCAGTCAGTTTGTATTTACCGTCGTGGTAAAACTCTGAAGCCGCACAATCTAAAGCTAAAGTGATGTCTTTATTTAGCTCGTAACCGGCAGCTGCCACCGCTTTTGAAATGACTGTTAAGGCTTCTTCATTTGATTTTAAATCTGGTGCAAAACCACCTTCATCACCGACTGCGGTATTTAAGCCCTGCGCATGCAGTTCTTTTTTCAGTTGGTGGAAAATTTCAGCGCCCATTTGTAGTGCTTGAGCAAAAGTTTTTGCACCGACTGGCTGCACCATAAACTCTTGAATATCGACGTTATTGTCGGCGTGTTCACCACCGTTGATGATGTTCATCATCGGCACTGGCATCGAATACACACCTGGTGTACCGTTTAAGTCAGCAATGTGCTGATACAGCGGGATCTTTTTATCGGCAGCGGCTGCGCGGGCGACTGCTAATGACACGGCCAAAATAGCATTGGCGCCTAAACTGGATTTTGACTCGGTGCCGTCTAGATCAATCATGATCTGATCAATGTTGGCTTGCTCATAAGCAGATTTGCCAATTAAAGCCGCTTTAATCGGGCCGTCGATGTTGGCCACTGCGGTCAGGACGCCTTTGCCTAAATAGCGGCTTTTATCGCCGTCACGCAGCTCTAATGCTTCACGGGTGCCGGTTGAAGCACCTGATGGCGCACAACCACGGCCCATCACGCCACTTTTCAAAAATACATCGGCTTCAACCGTTGGATTGCCGCGTGAGTCAAGAATTTCACGGGCGATGATATTGATAATTTCAGACATTCTATTCCCCTGTAGACCAAAGCAAAAAAGCCGCGATAGAGATCGCGGCTTGATGATTATTTGGTCGTTTGTTGCTTCTGATATTGATAGGCTGCTGCGACAAACCCCTGGAACAACGGATGACCGTCGCGTGGTGTTGAGTTAAATTCCGGATGGAACTGCCCAGCCACGAACCAAGGATGATTTGGTAGTTCAATCATTTCCACCAGCTGATTATCCGCAGATAAACCAGAAATGACGAGGCCAGCCTCTTCAAGTTGCGGTATCAAATGATTATTCACTTCATACCGATGGCGGTGACGTTCGCTGATGACGTCTGCACCATAAATTTCACGGGCTTTAGTATTGGCCTTGAGGTTACAGTTTTGGCTACCCAGACGCATGGTACCGCCTAAGTCGGAATCGTCGGAACGTTGCTCGACCTGACCTGCGCTGTCCAACCATTCTGTGATGAGTCCCACCACAGGGTAAGGCGTGTTTTTATTAAACTCAGTTGAATGGGCATCTTTTAGGCCAGCGACATTGCGGGCAAACTCAATTAATGCCACCTGCATCCCTAGGCAAATGCCAAGGTACGGGATTTGATTTTCGCGGGCATATTTTGCCGCCAGAATTTTACCTTCCACACCACGTTCGCCAAAGCCGCCCGGCACCAGAATGCCGTCAAGACTAGACAAAATAGCAACACCTTTGCTCTCAACGTCTTGTGAATCAATGTATTTGATAGTGACAGTTAAGCGATTTTTTAAACCCGCATGGTTCAGGGCTTCATTAACCGACTTGTAAGCGTCTTTTAATTCAACATACTTGCCGACCATGCCAATGGTGACTTCACCGGTCGGATTGCTTTCTTGATATAACACCTGTTCCCACTCAACCAAATCGGCTTGCGGGCAATCTAAGTGAAACCGACGCACCACTAAATCGTCGAGGCTTTGTGATTTCAACAACGCCGGAATTTGATAAATGCTAGAGACGTCTTTTAACGAAATGACGGCACGCTCTTCCACGTTGGTGAACAGCGCAATTTTGGCTTTTTCATTGCTGGGAATAGTTCGGTCCGAGCGACAAATCAGAATATCGGGCTGAATGCCAATAGAGCGCAGCTCTTTGACTGAATGCTGAGTGGGTTTGGTTTTGATTTCGCCTGCAGTGCCTAAATAAGGCACCAGCGTTAAATGCATAAACAGCGCGCGTTCACGACCAATTTCGGTGCCGAGCTGGCGAATGGCTTCTAAAAATGGCAGAGATTCGATATCACCAACAGTGCCACCAATTTCAACAATGGCAATGTCATAACCTTCAGCGCCGCTAACAACTCGCGCTTTGATTTCATTGGTAATATGTGGAATGACCTGAATAGTCGCGCCTAAATAATCACCGCGGCGTTCGCGACGTAATACTTCGGCATACACCTTACCTTGGGTGAAATTATTTAGTTTGGTCATTTTGGTGCGGATAAACCGCTCATAATGGCCTAAATCGAGGTCAGTTTCAGCGCCGTCTTCGGTGACATACACCTCACCGTGCTGAATTGGGCTCATAGTGCCTGGATCGACGTTAATATACGGATCCAGTTTCAGGATTGTTACCTTCAGGCCACGTGCTTCTAAAATTGCCGCCAGTGATGCTGCGGCAATACCTTTACCTAAAGATGAGACAACCCCACCCGTCACGAAGATGTATCTTGTAGTCATGAGACCCCTGAGGCACGTTGTAATATTGATATTGATCAAATCAAATTGCCGGCCAGACCTCGTTGGATAAGGTTAGCTTTGCAACATTTCAGATTTGATATCAGGACGGGCGAAAATTATAGCAAAGTCGGCGCTCAGGCTCAATCGAAAGGTTTTATTGAGATCAAATTCGTCAAAATTAACCACAATAATCCAAAACTCCAGCGAAGCCGGCGTCAGCTTACTTTACAGCTAATTAGTCACTCTGTAGATAAACCGATGTAAATCAATACTATAACTTCACCGAATTCTATGGCATCGAAAATGCTTATTTGGCTGATCCGAAACGTGCAAGGAGTCAAAGAATGACGTCAAAACTACCAGTATCACCAACAAAACTCAGCGTGCTGATTGCGACTGTGCTGGGTGTCCATGTAGGTACCTCGTATGCCAGCTTATTAAATTATAATATCGTCACCGAGTCGGGTTATGCCATTGGACAAAGCGCTCCACTGACCTATAACTCGGTTGATAGCAATCCAACTTATGCCGCTTCATCGCTCGAATACGGCACTTACAACAGCGATCCGCACACGCGTGGCGCCGCCCGCGGCGATGATCTCGGCTGGATGTATTCTCGATCTGGCGGGCAAGGTTCGTATTTTAGCCACTATTCAGTCGTCACCCAGAACGTAGAATTACAAAATAACTCGGGCAGTGCTCAATATTACAACTACAACTTTGCGATTAACTTTGGCTCTTTGTCAGCCTATGACTTTGGGTTTACCAATGCTACGGAGTATTCCACTGCCGGCTATGAAGTCGTGATTGCAGTCAATAATGTCGCCTTGTGGCAAAGTGCTTTTGTCCTGCAGACAAACCAGGCAAATGGCACGCTGGGGAGCGGTACCGGCACCACACTCGCATCGTATGCCATCGGTGAAAGCTATTTCAGTTGGCCAGAATATTTTAGTAACTTGGATTTAGGCCTCCTGAACATTGGCCAATCGCTGCAACTCAGTTACAGCATTAAAACCTTTGTCGCCGGCAATCATGCAACAAGTTGTTATGGATATGGCGACGTACCTAGTGCTGTTGAATCACAATTGTCGGCACTGACTGCTGATGAAAACTGCGACGGTGGCTACGGCGAGTATGGTGGCATGAGTTTTAATGGGGATACTTATGCTCAATTTGGTGATCCAAACGGTTTTAATAGTACACCGGTAATGTTTAAGGAAGATAGCTTCACTGCCAGAGCACAAGGTGTAGCGGCGCCTGGCACACTCGCGCTGGCAGGATTAGGCCTTGCTGGACTCGCATTTCGGCGGCGTAAGCCGAAAGTTTAAGCCAGAGTTTTCTCTACTAACATATCAGCCAGGGCATCAAACATGCCCTCGGCTTGTTCATCCTGATCATAACCCTGATAACGCAATTTAAACCTGTCGACCGCCAATTTCAGATCAAGATCAGCCGCTATTTTAGCAATTAGCTGCGGCAAGTGGGTGAACGTCGCACCCGGTGGCACGAAATACGCTAAATGCTGCTGACATAGACGCATCGCAAGCAACATTTGTTCTAGTTGTTTTGGTAATAATAATAATGGTTTCCCAGCCAACAACATCGCCGATATAGTACCGTGACCGGCATGGCAAATAACGAGGTCTGCCTGCGCAGCCACTTCAGTCATGCGGACTGGTTCTGGACTATATAATAAATTTTGGTACCGCTGCGGCTGCCATAGATATTGCCCTCCTACATGAACTAATACCGTTGCTGGCAATTGATCTAATCCGGCCAATAACCTGTCAATCGCCGGATAATCCGCATGTAAATAGGCAAAAATACGTTGCGTCGCGCTCTTCGGCCATTGTTTGATAACACCTTGTGCAAGATCAAAAGAGGCTCCCCAGTATGCCGCGCCTTGCCGGTTTGCATAATGATCAAACTCCGGAAAAGTGCAGAGAAAATGCTGTTGCGCCTGATAAAATAAAGCGCTCAAATAGGGAAAAAGCGGCAGCTGCGCCGCCGCCATCAAATCGTTAATACTGCCTAGCAGCTGATGTTCAGCCTCGCTCGGTGGTCGCATGTCGCTTTGTAAATCGGGCAGCGGACTCTGATCTGGCGGTAAGAAAAAACCGGTACCCAGTATCGCATGCGGTAGCCGGTTGAGATGGGCGGCGATAAGTGCAGTTGGCGCATGATCTAATAACACGATATCCGGTTGAAAATGTTCGAATAGTTCTCGCCATAACCCAACCCTGCGACCAATCTCAGCGCGGTGATGATACCCATTATTATAGAGAATTTCGGCCAAATTCCGTGTCGGGCTGAAGCGTCGCTGTTTGTTCATCCGCGGCGCAGCCACTATTTCGGTAATTTCCGGCAACATCTGGCGCATCGTTTTGACATGACTGACAACACAACTGATCTGCCAACCCTCAGCCAACAATTTAAGCGCCAGCCGTCGAAAGTTTAAAACATGGCCGTAACCTTGGCCTAATTCCCAGCAATAGAGTAACCGTTTTGGTGGCATAGCGTCCCCATACACCTGTCAACATTGCACACAATGCCATGGCATCAGTCACTCGCGTGGAGCGAGTTTCTCTAAATTTTTGACCTGTTGCCAGCAATCTTCCATTTGTTGTAACGACGAGCTTTCGGTTGATTTACCGGCACTTGCGAGTAATTGTTCTACCGCTCGAAAACGTCGCTCAAATTTAGCGTTGGCTTGTCTTAACACCGATTCGGGATCAAGCTGGTGTTTACGCACCACATTGACCAGCGCAAACATTAAATCGCCAAGCTCATCGGCGAGTTCAGCCGAGCCGGCGTCGGTTTGTTCGACTTCCAAAATTTCTTCTTTTACTTTGTCCCAACAACCTTCGACAGACGGCCAGTCGAAGCCGACATTGGCACAGCGCTTTTGCAATTTATAAGCGCGGCTTAACGCCGGTAAACTAGCGGGGACGTTATCGAGCACGCTGTGTAAACCTACACTTTTGCGCTCGTTGCTTTTCAGTAGTTCCCAGTTTTGCAACGCAAGTTGGGCATCAGCTTCGGCATTGCTGGCTGACGTTTTGTTGGCAAAAATATGTGGATGACGCCGCGTGAGTTTGTCGCAAATTGCGCTCACACAGTCATTAAATTCAAAGCGACCTTGCTCGGCTGCCATTTGACTGTAAAACACCACCTGAAATAACAAATCACCTAACTCGTCTTTTAAGTCATCAAAATCGCCGCGCTCAATCGCATCAGCCACTTCATACGCTTCTTCAATGGTGTAAGGCACAATCGTCTGAAAAGTCTGCGCTTTGTCCCAAGCACAACCTTGTTGCGGGTGGCGCAAAGTCGCCATAATGGTCAGTAATTGCTCAATCGGCGGCATTGCGGTTATTCCATGAAATCATGTTTTGGAAAAATGTTGATGAAAGGGGTTATAGCAATAAAATGTGCGCTCGATACAAGCAAGTTCAGCCGTATTGGCTGACCTTGCTTCGCATCAAACAGCCTTCACTTCATTGGCTAATGCGAGCGTTTCGCCTCAACCACATCATCAATTAAGCTAACTTTAGTCAACAATTTATTCAGTGAATCCAAGTTATACAGCTCCAGCGTCATATTGATAATCGCCGTTTGATGCGCGACATCTGAGTTACTACTCATCCGCAGTACATTGGCTTTTTCATTGGCCAGAATGCTGGTGATATCCCGCAGTAATCCATTGCGATCATGTGCCACGATACGGATCGACACTTCATAACCAGACGCATATTGATCGCCCCAAGTTGCGTCGACTACCCGTTCTGGGTGTATTTCCTGAAGGTTTTTAAACTGTTCACAGTCGTCGCGGTGCACGGCAATACCTCGGCCTTGCGTGATATAACCAATAATGCCGTCTCCTGGCAACGGATGGCAACAACCGGCCATATGCGTCATCAGATTACCTACCCCTTGTACCACCACGTGACTTTTTGCTGGGGTCGGCGCCATCGGTTTACTGATCAATCTCGGATCAATATCCGGCGGCTCGGCCTTCGCATATTGGCTCTGAATGTAATGCACCACTTGCGTGACTTTAATCTCGCCACCGCCAATCCCAACCAATAACTCCTCCATCGAATTGACGTTAAAACGATGAATGACTTTGGCCGGCTGCTCAAGCAGCAGATTTAACCGCGACAACTCAGTATCGAGCAAATCTTTACCCGCGGCATAGTTTTTATCCCGGTCTTGCAAACGGAACCAATATTGAACTTTGGAGCGTGCCCGGCTTGATTTTAAATAACCCTGATTTGGGTTTAACCAGTCGCGGCTTGGATTGGGCTCGCGGCCAGTGAGAATTTCGACCTGATCCCCCGTTTTCAACTGATATGTAAATGGCACGATCCGGCCGGAGACTTTTGCACCAATGCAGCGATGACCAACATTGGAATGCACATAATAGGCAAAGTCCAGTGGTGTTGATCCAAGCGGTAAATCAACAATTTCGCCTTTGGGTGTAAACACATACACCCTATCTTCAATCACCTGATTGCGCAGCTCTTCGGCCAGCGACGAATCGACCACCTCTTCTTGCCACGCAAGAATTTTACGCAACCAGCTAATTTTTTCATCGAGCGCGCCTTCGCGCCCCGCCGGCCCACCTTCCTTGTAACGCCAGTGCGCGGCAACGCCCAGTTCTGCATCATCGTGCATCTGGCGAGTACGGATCTGAATTTCAATCGCCCGCCCTTGCGGCCCCAAAACCACGGTATGAATTGATTGATAGCCGTTTTGTTTTGGCGTTGCAATATAATCGTCAAATTCTTTTGGCAAATGCCGCCAAGACGTATGCACGATACCAAGCACGGCATAACAGTCCTGCACTTTTGCCGCGACAATACGCACCGCACGAATATCGTACAGCTGGTCAAACGCCAGATGCTTTTTCTGCATCTTTTTCCAGATACTGAAAATATGCTTGGGCCGACCGTACACTTCAACAGCGAGATTTTCGTCCTTCATCCGCGACAAGACACTATCAACAAATTCCTGCATATATTGCTCACGATCTAGCCGTTTATCTTCGAGCAACGTGGCAATTTGTTTATAGGTTTGTGGGTGTAGATATCGAAAAGCTAAATCTTCTAACTCCCATTTCAGCTGGCCAATTCCCAGACGATTGGCGAGTGGGCCAAAAATAGCATTGGTTTGTTTGGCAGCCAGTACTCGGGTTTCTTCATCAGCGTTTTTTACATCACGCAGATAACAAATTTGCGCCGCGAGCTTAATCACCACAGCTCGGACATCTTCGACCATCGTCAACAACATTTTTCGCAAATTGTCAGCTTGCTGGGCATTTGGCATTTGGCTTGGACCGACCGGAATAGTGCGGATCGCTTCCATTTGTTTGACAGCCGCCAGCATGGTCAATACGGGTTGTTCAAAATGATCGGTGAGCTCGTCGCAATTTAACACTGCGGCTTCGATTAATGGAAATAACAACGCGGCGGTTAAAGCATCTTTGTCCATCCGCAGATCGACCAAAATTTCCACCATTTCCCAGCCGGTTCTTACTTGCGGGCAGGTTTCTTCCGTCAACGCATGTTGCTCTAACCATTGCTCAGCATCCAGTAAACAGCTGATTTTCCCCTGTGGCAAACCAAGCGAACTAAGCCACTCGGTGGTTTCACCTGGGTTATATTCAGTACTGTGTGAATGCCGAACCGTCACCATAATTTACTGCCTCGTATGCGAAAATAACGCCATCAATTCCAAATGGCTGGTGTAAGGAAACATATCCATCATGCCGATTTTATCGAGCCGGTAACCCTTGGCCAATAACACTTTAGCATCACGGGCAAACGTTGTTGGGTTACAAGAGACATACAACACTTGCGCCGGTTTAAGCCGTGCCACTTCATCAATCGCACCAAGTGCACCAGCTCGAGCAGGGTCAAGCAGTACCTTTTGGTACTTCGGCTGATTCCAGTCTGCTTTTGGCCAAGGCAGATGCAAATCAACAGCCACAAAGCGAGTGTTGTCCAGATCATTCTGGCGGGCATTCTGATTTGCCGTCCCCACCATAGTCGCGACTCCTTCCAAGCCTACCACCATGCCAGCGTGCTTGGCTAATGCCAAACTGAAATTACCTATTCCACAATATAAATCAAGGATTTGATCTGTTTTTGACGGCGCCAGCCAATCGATGGCCTGCCGCACCATTGCTTGGTTCACCAAAGCGTTGACCTGAATAAAGTCCGTTGGCGCAAAGCTAAAGCGCAGGTCAGCGGTCAGCTGATAAGACGGCACACAAGGCTCCGACCAGTAACTGAATTGATCGGGTTCAGCTTCACCAATCCAACAGGCTTCGGGCCAAGCGAGCTGCAACCGCTGTTGGTCAGCCTCTGGTAACGGGCGAATATGGCGCACCACCACAAACGCCTTGCCGTCAGCGTCGAGTACTTCAACGTGTGTGACAGCTGAGCCTTGTTTTAACTGAGGCAGGGTTGCTTGCAACACGCTTAACACTGGGGCAATCACGGGGCTTAACACCATACAGTCGGTCACGCTGGTGATCTCTTTCCCACCCATTTTTCGAAAGCCTACGGTAAAACTATTGGTTTTTTTCTCAAACCAAACACCGATTCTGGCTTTACGTCGGTAACCGGCATCATCGCCGGCCAAAACCGGCTGCCAGGGTAAATGGGTGAGTTTTAGTTGATGTTGTAACTGTTGATCCAACGCTTGTTGTTTTAACATTCGACTATCTGCTGCACTCACATAGTGCAACTGGCAGCCGCCGCAGTGACCAAAATAACGGCATTGTGGTTGAATACGTAACTCGGAACTGTGCAGCACTTTGGTCACTTGGGCTTTTAAGTAATCTGCTTTTTGCTCGGTGATTTTGACCTTCACCCGTTCACCCGGTAAGGCACCTTCGACAAAGCAAATTTTTCCTTGATGATACGCAATGCTCTGCGCTTCCTGATCCCAACGGGCAATATCTAGCTCTGGATGCTGCTGGGCAGCCACAACTTTAGCTTTTGATTTATAAATAGATACCATAAAAATTTGGCCTTTCTGTGCAGCGCGTTTACCCTGAGTTCACCCAAGAGGGAGCATAGGTTTTTTGCTGTGCTTATGTCATGATGGCGTTTCAGCTGACCATTGTAGCAAGCGACAGGCAAGATGACGAAGATTGGTTTACGCGATTGGATATTACTAATTACTTTGGTTCCAACTTTATTAATCAGCCTGTGCCTGGGTGGTTATTTCAGCCATGCCCGCTATCAGGACCTGCAGCTCCACCTTGAAGACCAAGCCAGTAACATTGCCGAACCTTTGGCCATCGCCAGTGAACAAGGGCTATTATCTGGCAACAAACAGCAGCTACAACGTCTGCTGAACATCAGCCACCGTAAAAATTCACCATTGGTAAAAAGTATTACCATTTTTGACCATGAACAGAAACTGGTTGTTACTTCCAATTTACATAAAGACTTTGCCAAACTAACGCCCGTAGCAGGGTCTGCACCGCTGCAACAAAGCGAAATCGATGATCATGGCGACTGGCTGCTGATTCGGGTGCCGGTCAATCTTGAGACCAGTCATATCAATGAGCTGGCACTCAACGCCGCCACACCGTCCGGCGAGCTTGGGCGGATAGTGCAAACACAGGGCCAACTAGGCACAGTGGTGGTGGAACTACAAAAAGACAAAGTATTGCTGGCACAACAAACCTCGATGTTGATATCGCTGTTGATTATTTTACTTGGCATGAGCAGCGGGCTGGTACTCAGTCTACGGCTGATTAGCCGTCTTAGCTCGCCGCTGCAGCAGTTGAACAACCAAATCGATAAACTGGCCGAAGGCCGCTTTACCAGCGATCTGGAGCAACCGTTTTTTGGCGAACTCGACCAAATGCGGCTGGGTATAAATCAGCTTGCGATTGAATTAAAACGTTATAAAGATGACGTGCAGCACACCATTGATCAATCCACCAGTGACTTGTTCCACACCATGGAGCAGCTGGAAATGCAGAACGTCGCGTTAGATTTGGCGCGGCGAAAAGCACAAGAAGACAATAAGTTAAAATCTGAATTTCTTGCCAAAATGAGCCACGAACTTCGTACCCCACTAAACGGAGTCATCGGTTTTACCCGGCAGTTATTAAAAACCGAGCTGTCGCATCACCAGTTAGATTATCTGAATACCATTCAAAAATCGGCCAATAGTTTACTGACTTTGGTGAACGATGTGCTTGATTATTCCAAACTGGAAGAAGGCAGAATGCCGATTAATCCAGAACCGTTTTCGCTACGGGATATGGTCAATGATTCGATTGAATTAGTCGCCGCTAATGCTTTTGAGAAACAACTAGAACTGGCGTTGCTGATTGACCCAGCTTGCCCTGACGACATCATCGGCGATCCATTGCGGATTAATCAGGTTTTGCTGAACATCGTTGGTAATGCGATTAAATTCACCGAGCAAGGCAGTATTGTGGTGAAAGTACTGGCCACCGATGTTAGCGACGACAAACTCACTTTACATTTTTCGGTGCAAGATACTGGCATTGGTATTCCGAGTGCCCAACAACAACAGTTATTTTATGGGTTCTCACAAACTGACGGCAGTGTGGGCCGGCGTTACGGCGGCACTGGTCTTGGTTTATTTATTTCGCAGCGCCTCGTAGAAGCCATGAACGGCGCTATCGGTTTTGACAGCCAGCAGGATCAAGGCTCGACGTTCTGGTTTACCGTTATTTGTCGCCGCCACCCGCTGAGCGTTTCTGAAACATTACCCACGGCGCTGCTACGGCAAAAAACAGTGCTCTATATTGAGCCGCTGCAGTTTTCGCGCGAAGCGACATTATCATTACTCAACAGCTGGGGCATGCAAGTTTCAGCATGCGCCACACCAAGTCAGCTACAGCAAGCACTCAGCCAACATCAACAATTTGATATTGCCATTATTGGCCGCGCTGTGTCGCTGGATCAAGTGAACCCGCTGGTCGAATTAATCCGGCAATTGAGCCAGTCTTGTAAACACATCTATCTGCTGGTGAATACGTTATCGCCGAATTTACGCGAAGCGTTGTTGCAAAGCGGCGCGCAAGCCTGTTTATCCAAACCGGCACATCAACGGAAACTGGCAACGGCACTGGCACGGCCTTATCAAAGTCAGCGCCAGCTGCCCGAGGAAAACCTCCCGACACTGCCGAAAAGTAAGCTTAAAGTGCTGACAGTGGATGACAACGAAGCCAATTTAAAATTGATTAATACTTTATTGCGTGAACTGGTGGAACATATTGATTCAGCCAAAAACGGGGCTGAAGCCTGGCAAAAAGCCTCCCAGTCACACTACGATGTAATTTTTATGGACATCAATATGCCGGTGATGGACGGCGTCGCGGCTTGTCAGCGGATCCAGCAAAGTTCGTTAAATGAAGCCACGCCCATCATCGCCGTGACGGCGCACACCTTGGATGGTGAGCGGGAACGTTTAATGAATTTAGGTTTTAGTGAATTTTTGAGTAAACCACTTGACGAGCAAATGCTGCATTTTGCGCTCAAAGAGTGCTGTCCGAACGTGCTCCCTTTGCCACAACGCATACTGGAGACCGTTATTGTCGACACTTCAACTTTGCCACAAAGCCGACAGCTAGATTGGGAGTTGGCGTTGCACTGCGCCGCGGGCAAGATTGATCTTGCCAAAGAAATGTTGCAGATTTTCCTGCAAAGTTTACCGCCAACCTTAAGCGAGTTGGAGCTGCTGATGCGCACGGACCAAGTAGAGCCCTTGATCCAGCTGGTACACAAATTACACGGTGCCACATGTTATGTCGGCGCACCGCAACTAAAACTATTGACCGAGTTGCTGGAAACCGAATTAAAACAGGGGAAAACAGTGGTGCAACTGGAGCCTGAATTGTTTGAGTTACAAGACCGGCTGCAATCGCTGTTACAAGAAGCGCAACATTGGGTTTGGTAGCTTAACTTTCAAAAATCACCGTGGCGCAGGCAAATGCTTGCTCGTCGGTGATCGACAACCAGGTTTTTTCTGCGCCCAATTGCGCAGCAAGTGTTTTGGCGGCATCGCTCAGCGTTAGCACCGGGCGACCTAAGGCATCGTTACTGATCTCAAAATGTTGGAACGAAATACCACGCCCAATGCCGGTACCTAAAGCTTTTGAAGCCGCTTCTTTTGCCGCAAAACGTTTGGCAAAGTAACGGGCTGGCTGAGCATGTTGCAGATAAATAGCCTGCTCGTAAGGCGTTAATACCCGCAGCACCAACCTTGGTGAACGCGCCAAGCTTTGCTCAATCCGGCTGATTTCGACCAAATCGGTGCCAAGCCCAACAATCGCCATTAACGACGCGCCTCAACCATTAGCCGCTTCATTTCTGTTACTGCAGGGCCAAGACCGGTGAAAATGGCCCGCGCAATTAACGCATGACCAATATTCAGTTCATACATTTGTGGAATGGCCGCAATCGGCTGCACATTATGAAAATGTAAGCCGTGGCCGGCATTGACGATAATACCAAGTGACGCCGCGTATTCCGCCGCCGCCCGAATCCGCTCCAGCTCCACTTTTTGTACTTTTGGGCACGTCGCGTCAGCATAAGCGCCGGTGTGAATTTCGATATATGGCGCGCCTACTTTTGCCACAGCTTCGATTTGCTTGAAATCAGCGTCAATAAATAACGACACCAGAATGTTTTCTGCTGCGAGTGTTTTCACAGCCGTGTCGATTTTACTCAGCTGGCCGACAATATCCAAGCCACCTTCGGTGGTCAGCTCTTGGCGTTTTTCCGGTACTAAACAGCAAAAATGTGGTTTAAGTTGTAAAGCAATGCCCAACATTTCATCGGTCACGCCCATTTCAAAATTCAAGCGGGTCTGAATGGTGTCACGCAGCAAAAATACATCTCGGTCTTGAATATGGCGGCGATCTTCACGCAGATGGACAGTAATCCCATCGGCGCCAGCCTGTTCGGCTAACAATGCGGCATGCACTGGCTCTGGATATTGACTACCACGGGCTTGACGAACAGTCGCCACATGGTCGATGTTGACGCCTAAATAAATTGGTTGCATCAGCAAGCTCTCCGGCTGTAAGAATTTGTTCAAAATTCCATTGATAAAAATTAATATGATAAAGAGTCAACGGTTCAAAGTTCAGCTCGTCAATGCAGTTGGTCTACCATGGCGCCAATTTACTTATCAGGCCCCCGTACCCGGCTTACAAACATCAGCCTGCACTGCTTGTCTAAATCGATTATCGGTTAAATAAAGCGCGACTGGCCAGTGGTTTGTTGCCAAGTAATGGGCTGAGTAAAGTACGGCTCAATTGTTTTGCCACGCGCAGTGCATCGTCATGCCATTGCTGGCCAGCAATCGCCAGTAGTGAAGCGCCGCGCCAAGACTGCGCTCCTGCCACACTCGTAGCTATACGCAACAAACCCGCTTCTGGTTGCCAACAATACCAAGCTTCGGCATCCAGCGGCTGTTGTTGAGTATCAAATGCCAAATCCACCGGTACGCCAAGCTCGGTTAACAAAGCCAATTCAAAGTTACGTAATACCGGCTGCAACAAACCGGGATGTGGCTGAGCAGCTTCTAACGCCTGAATGCTGTGTTGGTATAAGGTAAACAAGTGCTCACTGCCGACATCTTGCGGCCAAATCCGACATAACAATTCATTGAGGTACATCGCACTGAATAAAAAATCACCATGAAACTGCAGTGCCGGTTGTTGCTCTTCTAACGCGCGTACTGTTTTGAGTTCACCGCGGCCGCTTAACTGCACCGCCAACAAGGCAAATTGCGGCCAATGGCTTCGCCCGCCTTGTTTTTTGCCGGGCCGCCTTGCTACCGCTCGCAACCTGCCCTGCTCCGGTAGTAATAAATCAAGCAGTAGCTTATCGTCGCGAAATGCAATGCTATGCAGCAAATAAGCTGGCTCAAAGCCTGCCGGCATCTTAGTCTTCGCCGTAACCGAGACTACGCAAAGCGCGTTCGTCATCAGCCCAACCAGATTTCACTTTCACCCACATTTGTAGGAATACTGGCTGTTCGAACAAATCTTCCATATCTTTGCGCGCTTCGGTGGCAATGGTTTTTATCCGCTCACCGGCTTTACCAATCACCATCCGCTTTTGGGTGTCGCGTTCGACTAAAATTAACGCGGCAATATGATAGTGTTTTTCTTCCCACTTAAAGCGTTCAATTTCAACCGTGACGGCGTACGGAAGCTCGTCGCCTAAAAACCGCATCAGTTTCTCACGGACTATTTCCGAAGCCATAAAACGTTGTGAGCGGTCAGTAATGTAGTCTTCCGGAAAGAAAAACTCACATGGTGGCAATTGCTGCTGCACAGTTTCGCGCAGCGCAGCGACATTTGTGCCTTTTTCAGCCGACAGCGGAATGATTTGTAAAAACGGCAACTGCGCGCCCAGCCACTGCAAATGCGGCAATAACTCTTCTTTGTCTTTATACAAATCGACTTTATTTACCACTAAGATCACCGGCTTTTTCGCGGCGATCAACCGGTTTAACACCATCTGATCGTCTTCCACCCAGCGGGTACCTTCGACGACAAAAATCACCAGCTCAACGTCCAAAATCGAACTTGCCGCCGCTTTGTTCATCAGGCGGTTGATGGCACGTTTTTCTTCGGTATGTAAACCGGGCGTATCAACATACACCGTTTGATATTGACCGACGGTATCAATACCGACAATGCGGTGACGGGTGGTCTGTGGCTTTTTCGACGTGATACTGACTTTCTGGCCTATCAGCTGATTTAATAACGTTGATTTGCCGACATTAGGCCGGCCAACGATGGCGACCAGTCCGGCGAAGGTTTCACCACTGGTTTGAGGCATTTCAACTTTCATTTTTTAATTGTTCCAACACCAGCTGAGCACAATCCTGCTCGGCCTTGCGACGAGAACTGCCAGAGGCAATCACAGCGGTCATCCCGTCCACTGTACATTTCACGGTAAAAGTCTGGTCATGCGCATCACCGAGGATTTCAGTGACTTCATACAGCGGTAATGCCAGACGTCGTCCTTGCAAAAATTCCTGCAACAGCGTTTTAGAGTCTTTTTGCACGCCAGGCTGGATCTGTAGCAATCGACTTTCAAACCATTGCAAAATCCGCTCGCGACAGGCATCCGGGCCCCCATCCAAATAAATAGCACCTAAAATAGCTTCCACGGCATCGGCTTGAATCGATTCGCGCCTGGAGCCTCCGCTTTTTAACTCGCCAGGCCCTAACCGCAGAAATTCTTGAATATTTAACTCTTTCGCTATCTCAGCCAAAGTGACCCCTTTGACCAAAGAAGCACGCATCCGGGTTAAATCGCCTTCGCGAGTTTTGGGAAAACTCTGATACAAGGCTTCGGCGATCACTAAACTTAAAATCGCATCGCCTAAAAATTCCAATCGTTCATTGTGTTGCCCTTTGCAGCTGCGATGAGTCAGCGCCTGCTCAAGCAGTGCTTGCTGCTGAAACTGGTAACCCAGTTTTTTCTGCAATGGAGCTAAAGATACTTGCATGCCTTTCCTTAATAAATCACTTGCCAGAGCCTAATGCTCACAGCTTTGCCAGACGACAACGCCATCTGCTTTTCGATCACCTTGTCTTGCTCATTCACAATTGTAGCGCTTCACTGTGATGGCAAACTGAATCTTCTTAACAAGTGAACTTGCGCACCGCCTTGTTAAAACAGCATAACGCAAAAAACGTATGCCAACTCGGCGTTGAACTGAACCGTGAATAACAGCGGCCAGCAAAGCTGGCCGTTGAACACTAAACACAAAATTGGGCAAACAGCTTATGTTTATTCGATGCGACCTAATCGTTCGAAACGAACACTGACCGGCACCCAACCTGGCAACCAGCTGTTTGGGTCTTCGCTAAATTCAAAGCTCATCCATTTAAACACCGCTTTTCCGACCAAGTTTTGCTCCGGCACAAAGCCCCAGAAACGGCTGTCGCGGCTATTATCCCGGTTGTCGCCCATCATAAAATAATGCCCTTCCGGCACAATAAACTCGTTGGTGGCAGAACCTGGCTGGCGATAATAATTATGAATTGGCTCCGGCAACATCGCATTTTGCAGGATATCGTAGCTGACTGCTGGCCCCTGCTCTGTAAAGCGATTTAATGGGTAAGGACCAAAAAAGAACTCACCTTCCGATTGCAAATCCTGCCGCATCGGCTCTAGCGTTGGGCAGGCTTGCACGGATGATTTGTCACAGGCTTTTTGGATATATAGCTGTTTATTTTTATACACAATACGGTCACCAGGTAAACCGATGACCCGTTTGATAAAATCGACTGTGGGTTGCTCAGGATATTTAAACACCGCGACATCACCATGCTGCGGTTTACCGGTTTCGAGCAATGTGGTGCGCCACACCGGATCTTTTACATCGTACGAGTATTTTTCGACCAGAATAAAGTCGCCAACCAGTAGCGTCGGCATCATCGAACCTGATGGAATTTGAAATGGTTCGTACAAGAAGGAGCGAAAAATCGTGATGATGGCAATCAGGGGAAAAATTGACTGTGCCGTTTCAGCGATATAAGACTGCGGTGCAATTTGTTGTTTAACGTCATCGGTTAACGCGGCACCGGCAGCAACTTCCGCCTGAGCCAGTTTTACTTTCCGTTTGGGTGCTAATAACACAGCATCAAACAACCAAATCAAACCACTACCAATGGTGAGTGCGACTAAAAAAATTGCGAAATACCCTGCCATGAAAAATCCAATCCTCGTTACTGTTTAGAAGTTACTGTCTGGAAATCGGAGTTTACCGCTGATTTCACCGTCGCGATGCCGATAGCAGCGTCTTTTATTGTTACCAGCTGTAACCAGACGGCAAAGGATTAACTTTGCCGTCTGTCCGGATTTATTTACCCACTTTTAGAATAGCTAAAAACGCTTCTTGCGGTACTTCGACATTACCGACTTGCTTCATCCGTTTTTTACCATCTTTTTGCTTCTGCAATAGCTTTTTCTTCCGACTAATATCACCGCCATAACATTTGGCTAATACGTTTTTCCGTAATTGTTTGACAGTAGTTCGAGCAATAACATGGCTGCCGATTGCTGCTTGAATCGCGATATCAAACATTTGCCGTGGGATCAGCTCTTTTAACTTTTCAGCCAGCTCACGACCGCGGCTTTGGGCGAAATCACGATGACTGATAATCGCTAGCGCATCCACGCGTTCGCCGTTGATCAGAATATCAACCCGCGACATCTCCGATAATTGAAAGCGTTTAAAAGCGTAATCAAGTGACGCATAACCACGACTGGTTGATTTGAGTCGATCAAAGAAATCCATCACCACTTCGGCCATTGGCAACTCATACACAACGGCCACTTGGCGGCCGTGATATGTCATGTTCATCTGCACACCACGTTTTTCGATACAAAGAGTAATCACGTTCCCTAAGTATTCCTGTGGCACCAGAATATGGGCTTCAACAATGGGTTCTCGAATTTCGTCAATATTGCCAACCGGTGGCAAATCGCTTGGATTGTCGACCATCACCAGCTCACCCGTTTTGGTCAACACTTCGTAAACTACCGTAGGGGCTGTGGTGATGAGATCTAAATCGTATTCTCGCTCCAAGCGTTCTTGAATGATTTCCATGTGCAGCATGCCAAGGAAACCAATCCTAAAACCAAAACCCAAAGCGCTGGAGCTTTCTGGTTCATAGAACAATGAGGAGTCGTTCAAACTTAATTTATCGAGCGCGTCACGGAAATCTTCATAGTCGTCAGACGATACCGGGTACACACCGGCATACACCTGCGGTTTGATTCGTTTAAAGCCTGGCAAAGCTGCGGTCGCAGGATTTTTCGCCAGCGTTAAAGTATCACCAACTGGTGCACCTTTAATTTCTTTAATACCGGCAATGATAAAACCAACTTCGCCCGTACTTAAAATGCCCGTATTTGTCGCTTTTGGCGTAAAAATACCTACTTTATCAACTTCATACACGGCGCCGCTGGACATAATTTTGATTTTGTCTTTGGTCTGAATTTTACCGTGCTTTACCCGCACCAACGAAACAACACCTTGATAGGGGTCGAACCAGGAATCGATAATCAATGCTTGGGTTGGCGCATCTACGTCGCCTTCAGGACATGGAATACCTTTGACGATCGTTTCTAGTACATCTTCGATACCAAAACCGGTCTTCGCCGAACATTGCACGGCACCAATAGCTTCGATACCGATGATGTCTTCAATTTCTTCGGCGACACGCTCGGGCTCTGCTTGGGGTAAGTCAATTTTATTCAGAACCGGCAGTACTTCCATGTTCATTTCTAAAGCGGTGTAACAGTTAGCTACGGTTTGCGCTTCAACACCCTGGCCAGCATCAACCACCAACAACGCGCCCTCACAAGCAGCTAAAGAGCGGCTGACTTCATAGGTAAAATCAACATGACCGGGCGTATCGATAAAATTCAGCTGGTAAGTTTGGCCATCTTTAGCTGTGTAGTTAAGCGTGACGCTTTGCGCTTTGATGGTAATGCCGCGTTCACGTTCAAGATCCATCGAATCAAGCACTTGCTCCTGCATTTCACGGTCAGATAAACCGCCGCAGAACTGGATAAGGCGATCCGATAACGTCGATTTGCCATGATCAATGTGCGCTATAACAGAGAAATTGCGGATATGAGATATTTTTGCCATTTTTTCCAATAAAAACTGAGCTGACTGGTCGATTGATACGGCTACAAAGGCAGCAGCACAATCCTGACCACAGATTAAAATTGCCGCGAATTGTACTTGAATTAGTGTATGGATGCTATGTGTTCTTTGGCTTTCAGCCTGAACCTGGCAGAGAACTCTGTTTCGACAGCCGATGCGTGAAAAACAGCACCAAATAATGGGCCTTTTGCAGCATAAAACTTAATAAGTGTGGATTGTTAAATTTGGTAACACCGCCAGTAGTTGAACTTGTTGTTGGACTGAACCGATACTTTTGCTTAGCTTGCCGGCAAGCCACATACCAAAAACTCCACCGCTTAACGCAGCAAGTAACTGAACACCTTCGCCCCATCCGGCACTATATGCCAACCCAAGCGCCGTGATAAATATCAATAATGGCAATAAGTAGACTAATAGCGCGGATTTAACTAAGACATCCTCTGCGATGCCAATCCGAACTTGCTGCCCGACCAGCAATTCGGGTGCATTGGCAGGCTGTAATAAAAAAAAACGATAATCACGACGGGTTAGCGCTTTGGCGACCACGCCACTGGTACAGCTATCGTTGGCACTGCATGACTGACAACTGCTCACCACCTTGGTTTGCAACCAGACACCGGTAGTTTCGACTTGAACCACAGTTGCAATTTCCTCTACCATTGTAAACTCCAGCGATCCAGGCTCATGACTGACTGATGAAACCATTTCAACTTATTGCACAGCATCAGCGAGCTGACGAGCCAGCTCCACATCCAGCGGTCCAATCACGGTAATATCAAACTTTTGCTTGGGTTGCACGAGAATGGTTGTGGCACCGTCCCGATATGCTTGCTCAGCAACACCGGTCGTCGGTTGGACAAAAACGGAAATCTGATGTAAACCATCGGTGATTAACCAAGCCGCTAATATTTCTGCATTATGTGTCATAACGGGTAGCTGTTGACTCAACAGCTGATAACCATCCGGCAACCAGTTTAATGCAAAATTATGACTGACCGGTGTGGTTTCTTCAGCTAACATCATCGGTTCAACTGACAAATCGGCCGTCATCAGCTGAGCGAGCTCAGTGGGTAATGTTGGTGTTACCTGCAAATGCACGACCATCCAACGCTCTAGCACCTGATTGTTAGCATCAACTGTGTCCACACGCAGCGGGAAACCTGTTTCGGCATCCAGCCACAGCCAATAACTGAACCGACTTCCAGCCAAGGCCGTTAACCGCAACAATTGTGCAGTACGGCCAGATAAAGACGTGCTGCTGCCCGGTACTGCGTCGTACAGCTTCATAATATCAAGTTGGTTATGGAACAAGATAACCGGCAGTTCTTTAATATAATGATTAATTGTGGCTTGCATCGGAAGATCAGGCGTTGCGTAATAAACTCTGTCACCTCGCCTGAAAGTATCAGTACCCGTTAAGTCTTGCGGTGTTAATTGCTCCAGTTCTGTTTTAACCAAAATAGCACCTTGCGCTTCATGCACACCGTGCAACCAACGAAAGGTACTAATTTGATTCGCGCGAACCTGCACAAACGTCAGATCGAAATTAAATTGCCGAACTGCTTGCTGGCTGCGTTCAAATTGCAACCAACCATCGTTACTTGCTGCCGCAGGCAACGCCAGCAACAGCAATAACATCCACCAGAAAAATGCTGGCATTATTAATTTCCGTGAGGTTGTTGCTCTACAGCAGGTGTCGCTGATTGTGCAGATTTACGTTGCGCAGCTGTTTGCTCCATCAACCGGATTTGCTGTTGACGAGCTTGCATTAACTCCTGCAAACGTCGTTGCTGCTCCAATTTTAACTGCTGCTCTTGAACTGCAAAGCGCGAATCGACCGTTGTCTGGCTTAAACTTACCGGAGTCGCAACGCCGCCAATAGGACGGGTTTGCAACACAGGCAATGGTGATGTCAGAGCGTCATCTGGCGATTGCTGATTCTGCTGCACACCAACCACGGCAACCAAAGCTACACTGGCGGCAATGGCCCCCTGCATCACTGATTTAAGCCAAGGTTTATTGGCAGATGTCTTAAGTCTGTTCCAGCGAGAGTTTACATGAACTTGTTGCAATTGAACCTGAACTTCCGGTTGCAACTGATACGTTTCCTCTTGCTCGAGCAACAATTCAAATCGATTGCCAAAATCTGTATCTATCTGATCCGGAAGTTCTTGGCGAATCACGGTACCGATCATTTGGTAGCGCAACCACTGCTGTTGCAAGTCCGGGTCTTGTAACAAAGAGTCGAGCTGTTGCGCACTGATGCCTTGATTATCACTCGCGGCAGAAAGCCAATCTTGTTTTTCAGACGACATACATGTTCCTGTCTTTATTCATTGGTCAGCTGATTAATGGTTTCAGCTGAGTGTCAATTGCTTCACGAGCCCGGAAAATACGACTTCGAACTGTGCCTATCGGACATCCCATCACTTCAGCAATCTCTTCGTAACTCAGGCCATCCATTTCACGCAACGTTATTGCTGTGCGCAATTCTTCTGGCAGTTTTTCTATTGTTTCAAATACTACGTGACGGATCTCTTCAGTTAATAACAATTTTTCCGGAGAGTCGTGCACTTTTAACGCATCACTTCCTTCGTAAGAATCTGCCTCTTCGGCATCAACATCGGTTGATGGCGGCTTGCGCCCATTAGCCACCAAGTAATTTTTTGCGCTGTTCACAGCGATTCGATACAGCCAAGTATAAAAGGCACTATCACCACGAAATCCGGGCAATGCACGGTAAGCTTTAATAAAGGCTTCTTGTGCTACATCTGCCACGTCGCCATGGTTAGAGACATACCTTGAAATTAAGTTCGCCAATCTGTGCTGATATTTTTTTACCAACAGATTAAAAGCTGCTTTATCCCCTTGTTGTACCCGCTGGACAATCTGCCAATCCAATTCTTGCTCGCTCATCCGAGCTTGTCCCCTGTTGTACTTACTGCTAAATATTGCAACCGGCGTCTGTCAAACGTACCCTTATGACGAAGCCGAGGTGAAAAAGTTCGGTTTAATAGATAAAAAAGTTACAATGGATTGATCCTAGCCGCACTGAATGTCATAAAGCTGAGGATTGTGGCGGTTCTCATGCCGTTCAACAGGACGATCATTTATTTTTATCGGATCGTCATCTTCAGCCCTGAGTTTTGTCGGATAAGTGTATCGCATGCAACAACAAAAAGAACATCAATGTGACGTTTTAATTATCGGCAGCGGTGCGGCGGGGTTATCTCTAGCATTGCAATTGGCCGATCACTTGCAAGTTATTGTGCTCAGCAAAGGAACCTTGCGCGAAGGCTCGACCCTATACGCGCAAGGAGGCATCGCTGCTGTGTTTGACGAAAACGACAGTATTGATTCACATGTCAGCGACACGCTCATTGCCGGCGCCGGACTTTGCGACGAAGCTGCCGTCAAATTCACCGCTGAACACGCCAAAGTAGCGATGGAATGGCTGATTAGCCAAGGTGTGCCATTCGACCAATACCGTGATGATGATGGCGTACTCAAGTATCATTTGACCCGAGAAGGCGGTCACAGCCATCGTCGTATTTTACATGCCGCCGATGCAACGGGCCGAGCAGTCCAAATTACTTTGGTCGACCAAGTAAAAGCACATCGTAATATCCGGCTACTGGAAAACTACAATGCGGTTGACTTAATCACTTCGGAAAAACTCGGCCTAGCCGGAGCGCACTGCCACGGCGCTTATGTCTGGAATCGCAACTCCGAGCGAGTTGAAGTGATTGCAGGGCGTTTTGTCGCACTTGCCACAGGCGGCGCCAGTAAAGTTTATTTGTATACCAGCAATCCAGATGTCGCCAGTGGCGACGGTATTGCCATGGCATGGCGGGCGGGCTGCCGTGTTGCCAATATGGAGTTTAACCAGTTCCACCCGACCAGTTTGTACCATCCTGAAGCGCAAAACTATTTAATTACCGAAGCCATGCGTGGCGAAGGCGCTTATTTACAACGCCCCGACGGCAGCCGTTTTATGCCCGACTTTGACGAACGCGCCGAACTAGCCCCACGAGATATCGTCGCGCGCGCGATAGATTTTGAAATGAAGCGCTTAGGTGTGGCTTGTGTATACCTGAACATCAGCCACAAGCCTAAAGACTTTATCATCGAACATTTTCCAACCATTTACGCAAAATGTTTAAGCGTTGGCATAGATATCACAAAACAGCCCATTCCAGTGGTGCCGGCAGCACACTACACCTGTGGTGGTGTAATGACCAACCTCAATGGTCAGACCGATATTGCCAATTTGTATGCGATTGGCGAAGTGGCGTATACCGGATTACATGGCGCCAACCGGATGGCTAGCAATTCTTTACTCGAATGTGTGGTATTTGCACAAAGTGCTGCGCGCCACATTCTGGATAACCTGCAGACCGATACCGCGGTTTGCGCCTTACCGCAATGGGATGAATCTAGGGTCAGCAACTCCGATGAAGAAGTGGTGATCACCCACAACTGGCACGAGCTTCGACTATTTATGTGGGATTTTGTGGGTATTGTCCGCACCACCAAGCGACTGGAGCGGGCATTACACCGGGTCGAGTTACTCCAGCGCGAAATTGAAGAATATTATCGTCACTTTAAAGTCAGCAATAATCTACTGGAGTTGCGGAATTTAACGATGGTGGCGGAACTGATTATTCGCTGTGCGATGGATCGCAAAGAAAGCCGTGGACTTCATTACACGCTGGATTATCCAGAACAAACTCCATCGCCGGCGCCAACAATCCTATCGCCGCAGGGGCGCAAGTAACAGATTAAGACCCATGTTTGATGCTAACAGGTATCAAGCATGGGCTATCAAGTGATGCTGTAAACTTTAGGCTGGTCGGTTTTGTTTTCGGTATCTGAGGATTAAAATCACGACATAAATCTGCAGTGCAGCAGTCGCAAGCTGGCCAATGATCGACTGCAGCTCGGTATATTTTTCCGCGTAGATATACAATGACAAATTACCAACTGCGAAGGCTAACCAAGTAAAGGCTGGTACGCCGTCTGACGTTTTGGTTTTTAACAAATGCCATAATTGCATTAAAGTTGCCGCCGGAAAAATGACCGCCGGGATATAGCCAATCCATTCTATTAAATTCATCACAACCACAACAACGCCGGTCAACACCGATCGCAAAAATTAAAATTAGGAGAGCGGAATATAACGATAACTATCTAGAACAACAAGATCTAAACGGCGTCTTGTTGTTGCCAACGCCTCAGCTGACAATGCCTAGCAAGCGCACGAAAATCAGTCTCACTGAAATTATCTTGGTACAACCAACGGCGCTGGATTTTTTGCTGCTGATCGAGCCAATACAACAAGATCCCCCAACTACACACTAGGCTTTGCGACATCAGCACACCTGACGGTAACGCATCGCCAAGCCAACGCATTTGCCCGTCCTGTGCAACGGCTAACATTGTTGTCGTCAAAGGCTGCCGCCACTGTTGCAGTAATAAATAACAACCGATCAACATTGGCAAACTGCTGCACCACAACTGCCAGCCGCTCATCGGTAGCAGTAATACCGAACAAAGCAGCAACAGCAATGCACCACTGTAAGCCCAATGCCGCCAGCGCGATGGATGAAGCGCCAGACTAGACGCGTACACGCCGGACAATGGTTTCTACCAGGCTTTGTATGGCCGGATCGGTGGCTTTGCCGTGCCCCATAAACCAAGCGAACAAATCAGGGTCGTCGCTGGCTAACAGTTGTTCAAACACTTGTTTTTGTTCGAGACTTAGCGCGTCATACCCATCTTCGACAAAAGGAGCCAACAAAATATCGAGTTCGAGCATGCCACGACGGCAGGCCCAGCGTAATTTCGGTTTGGACATTAATTCAGGCATGAAAAACTCTCTTGATGAACACGGGTTGATTCTAACAAATAACCCAGCCGGGGGTTGTGCTTTTCGCTGTTTCACCCAATGATCTTATCATTTGGTTTGAAAGCGAATTATGTTATGCAAAGCTCCTGGATCAGTGCCGATCAATTGGCGCAATTATCAAACGACACAGAACGGGCATTTATTAGTCCGTTACCTGCTTTTAGTGTCATTCGGATCAGCGGCCCTGATCAAAAAAAATATCTGCAAGGGCAACTGACCTGTGATGTGAATAGTCTGCAGCCAGATCGGTTGCTGCGGGGTGCGCATTGTGATGCCAAAGGTAAGATGTGGGCGACTTTTCATTTGTTTGAAGATGGTGAAGATTTGCTGCTGCTGGGTTTTCGCGATGAAATTCAGGCATCGCTACTGCAACTGAAAAAGTTTGGCGTGTTTTCCAAAGTCAGTTTTCAAGAAACCCAAGACAGTCTTGCGGTACTTGGCATTAGCGGTCCGGATGCCGACTCCTTACTTGCCACTTTTGGCCTCACATCCATTCCGACGACCGGTTCAGTCACGACGCTTGCAACGGGCCAATTGCTCACATTGGCGCCACAACATTACATACTGGTGCTGACTATTGATGCCGCGCATACGTTGTTGCAACAACAAAACAGCGTATTGGCGGCGCCGACACGCTTTTTACAACAGCATATTATGCACGGCCTGCCCTACCTAGAGCAGGCATTAATTGGTGCGTATGTACCACAAAACATTAACTTACAGGCCATTGACGGTATTAGTTTCAGCAAGGGCTGTTATATCGGTCAAGAAATGGTGGCACGGATGAAATATCTGGGCAAAAATAAACGGGCAACATACATCTTAACCGCGCAAAGTGAAGAAACTCCGGCAGCGGGTAGCGATATTGAAGTACAATTAGAGCAGAACTGGCGACGCAGCGGTGTTGTCATCAACGCGGTAAATATCCATGGTGAGTTGTCTGTGTTGGCGGTGTTGCCAAACGATATCAGCCCGGAAGACCATTTACGGCTGGCCAGTGAACCTGACACTCAGTTCAGGATTAACGCCCTTCCTTATTCTTTAAATTAAATTGAGGTTTGCATGACCATTCAATCCGACAAAGTCGTTGCCATGCACTATAGCGTCAGCGACGCTGCAGGCAACGAACTCGACAGCTCTTTTGGCGGCGAGCCATTGGTATTTATTCACGGTAGCGGTTCGCTGATTATCGGTCTGGAAAATGCGCTGGTTGGCAAACAAGCCGGTGATAAATTTACCGTCGAAGTGCCTGCGGCTGAAGCTTACGGCGATCGCCATGAAGAACTAACGCAAGCAGTGCCACGCAATCTGTTTGAAGGCATGGCAGTAGAAACCGGCATGCGTTTTCGTGCTGCAGGCCCCGATGGCCGCGAGCAGTCAGTGATTGTATTAGATGTTACTGAAGATGAAGTGGTGGTGGATGGCAATCATCCGCTATCAGGAATCGACTTAACCTTCGCCGTTGAAATTTTAGTGGTGCGTGACGCCACTGAAGATGAATTGGCGCATGGCCACGCCCATGGCATTGACGGCCACTCTGGTCACGGTCAGTAACATTCCAGGTATTCACTCAGGCGCAGTGTTGATCAAAAGTCCATTTGGCTGCAGATTGATACCAGCGCCTGAAGATTGCTTAGTGCCACTTTTGTTAGTCGCTCGCCCAACTACACCGCAATCAAACACTTGGTCTGATCGATAAAAACTGCTATAAAAACTGCATTGTCGTTGCTAGAGCCAAGTCGATGTCTTGTCGTTACCGCCCCCGAATTCAGCAAGCACCACAACAATTGATTGGTCCAAACGGACAGCCGCAATTTGGGCTTTTTACCCAATCAGTGCCTGAAATGAATTTGGCACAATTTGACTACCGAACTGTCCTTGATAAACCGGCAAACAGACTGAGTAAATATTTTGCCCAAAAACAGTTTCAGTTCGTTACGGTCAGCACCATCGATTGGCTATTGGCAGTGGCGATTGCCGATATTCGTTATGCCAGCTCTGGTTTTGCTTATTTGTATCAGCAAGATGCGGCAACCTTTGAAAAAGGTTTATTGTTGCCATTCCAGCTAGGTTGCCAAATGAGTACCTCACCAACGACTGGTGCGGCAACGTTGCACGCCGGAAAAACCGGTTGGCGAATTGAACCCGACGTCGATAGCTGGCAGTTGCACGTTGATTGTGGTCCGCTGCAGGCCAACCTTACACTGCATAAACAACAGCAATCTCCGTTAGCCTTATGTGCACCAACTGGCTATCAGGGTTTCACGTACACTGAAAAAAACAATGCGCTGTCTGTTACAGGTCAACTGTCATTGGCTGGCAAAAATTTTCCATTGCAACAAGCCAAAGCGGGTTATGATTTTTCTGCCGGTTTCATGCGCCGTCAAACGAATTGGCGCTGGGCATCGCTGAACACTGTACTCGATGGGCTGCCGTTTGGGCTTAATTTAGCTGCGGGTGTCAATGAAACTGGGCTTTGTGAAAATGCATTGTGGTATGGCGGTTCGTTGCAGCATTTAAGCCCAGCGCAATTTCATTTTAACCGTTACAACAAAGAGGGCCGCTGGCAAATCAGTACCTTATGTGATGAACTCAACCTTGAATTCACGCCATTATTCTGCCGTCAGGAGAAAGTTCAAACCGGTGTGCTGGCCAGCAATTTTCGACAATATGTTGGCCATTATCAGGGGGCAGTGCACTTGCAAAATGGCCACATATTGCAGCTCAAGCAATGCCTCGGTTTGGCTGAAGATCATTATGCCAAATGGTAGACCGCCTATTTGAGCCTGTTATTTAATCTGGATTAACGAGGAGTCAGTAATGAAATTAGCCATCCGTACCGCAAGCAACTTAAAGGCACTGCTACTGCCGTTCGCCGCAGGATTTAGCTTGTTGCTTACTGGTTGTTCCCCAAAAGAAGTCGGCGATGTCAGTCTCGGACTTTTCACGACCAAAGACATTAAAATTCAAACCTTTAACGATCCACTGATCAGTGGCGTCACCTGCCATATCAGCCATGTTGAAGCCAACCTTGATTTAGCCGACCCATCGGACATGTCGATTTCATGCCGTCAGACCGGGCAAATCACCGCAGCGATGCTGAACAAAATTGATAAGTCTAAATCCGGTGAAGTGATTTTTTCTACGTCAAAAAGTATTTTGTTTAAACATTTGAAAATAAGACGAATTTTCGATGCCGGTAACCGCACTTTAGTCTATTTGTCGTATTCGACCAAAGAGAGTGCTGGCAGTGACAAACACGCGTTAACCACAGTTCCACTGTGGGGTACGCAAGCTTGGCAAGAATTAGAGCAGAATAAAACCGTCACCAAGTAAGTGTTTTATCGACCGAAAACAAGCAGCCGGCACCATTGACGCAGTGCCGGCTGGTCCTGATTAAAGCTTGTAAATATTGTCTGCCGCATCCCGATCGATAAGTTTAATCAACGGATCAACACCAACATACTTCGCTTCTTTTTCAACGATAATTTCCAGCTGATTGTCACCACTTTTCAGTAAGTGTTTTTGCCAATACAGTTGTTTCGGCTGTTTAGCAAAGGCATCTGGGTCCTGATCAAACACACCAATATCAATCAACTCAGCTAATGGTTGCTCAGTTTCGCTGCCTTTCCCATCCGCGGTTAATTTAGCCGCGTGAATGGTCAGCGTCAGTTTTAACCGTCCATCGGCCAACGGCTCTTGCTTCACGTCTTTGATTCTTAGGTCATACAGGGTGATATTGACAAACAAGTCATCGATAAACGCTTGCTCCTGTTCATTGACACCGGCCTTTAAATGTCGAACTAAATCAAGGGTCGTTGGATAAGGCGTTTGCTGATATTGAAATTCCTGCAAGAAATTTTTCAAGTTTTGATCCAGCACCGTAGCGCCAATGCGATCCTTTAACGCCATCATCACCACCGAGCCTTTGCGATAATGGATATACCCTTGATTTTCGGCACGTAATAATGGCATTTCCTCTACACGTTCGTTGCCGCGATCACGCAGATAGCGGTCAAGCTCATATTTCAGAAATTTGCGTAGTTTCACTTCACCGTACTTACGTTCCATCACCCGTAAGGCACTGTATTGTGCCAGCGTTTCTGGAATAACTGCACTGCCCTGGACATTGGCTGTCCCAACTTGATGCCCCCACCACTGATGCGCCATTTCATGCGCGGTAACGTAGTACGGCATATCAATTTCATCGTCATCGCGTAAATCACTGATAAAACCGATTTGTTCGGAGTACGGCACCGTGTTGGCAAAAGCTTGCGCAAAACGACGATAGCCTGGGAACTCAATAATTCTCAGTTGCTGATGCTGATAGGGGCCAAACGCGCTGTTAAAATAATCGAGTGAATCTTTCAGTGACATCAGCATCCGATCGACATTCCAGTGATGGTCCGGATGGTAATACACTTCCATTGAGACTCCCTGATACAGCTCTTTTTTCACAGCTAGCCGCGCCGATAAAAATGAATAGAAGTTAAACATCGGTTTATCCATTTTATAGTGGAAATACCTTCTGCCAGACTCCTGCCATTCTTTTTGCAGATACCCGGGGGCCAGTGCAATTTGATCAGGCGCAGTAGATAAAGTGATATCAAATTGAATAAAATCCTCGCCCCGGCCAAAACCACTTTCGGTGTAACGACTGCTGTCTTCAAGCTTGTAAGCTCGCTGTACTGGTGCTAATTCACGCTTGCTTCGCTCATGCCGATCTTGGATCTCCCACCCAGCTTGATAGCCAAACTGTGGTAGTAACTCTGCGTTATTAATAAAAGTGCCGTTCTCCACCAAGGAGGTATCAACATCACTATCAACAAAACCTTGGGTCTGGCGCAGCAACGTTATTTCAACTTCGGTGGCAGCACCCGGCGCCAGCGGCGTAGCAAATTCTAACCAAGCGGTGTTAAAACGCGGGTCGATGGCCGAAAGTGTGGCGCCCGGCACATTGACCTGAACATCACGACTGAATTGCGGTAAATGCACCAACATCTTCTGAATGGGCGTGGCAAACTTGTTGGTCATTTTCTGAACCACTTTAGCCTTGACCAGCCGCTGCTCTGGCACGATATCAATGAATGCTTTGACATCAGTCGCCACCAAGATCGGGTCATCGCGATATTGTTTCATGGTTTTTTCATAGTCAGCCTGGACATCCAGCCGCTGATCGGCGGTGTAGAACTGATTCAGCACCCGGGTATTGTAATAAATCCAGCTGCCGGTACCGACAAACACCATCAGCCCAAGCGCGATAGCCGCTTGTCCGTTCCGACCAATGTGGTAACTGAATAATGCTGAGCGACTACGCAGACTTTGCGCCGGCCCGCGTTGATAAAAACCATAACCCAGCACAAATAAACCAAGCACCAATCCTGACCAATACAACATGTACCAACTGTGACTTTCCAGCGTCCAACCAAAACGGTTTAAATCAGAAAAAGGCGCTGCGGGCGACATGCCAAAGTGGAACATCCGGTGACTAAAGCCCCACGAGTCCAACACCAACGTCGTGATAAAAAACACCACAAAAACCAGCATACCTATGTATTTATTTGGACTTAGCACCTGAATAACAAATGCCAGCACTACCAACATCATGGCAGGGAATAATTGGAAATAGCCAAGCCGGATCAGATATTGGCTTAGATCTAACACTTGCATGCCGTTAAATAGCTGATACGTCATGGTGGTGATGGCAAATACACTGTACAACACCGCCATCAATAACCAGACCGCAGCGAGCTTCGACAACCAAAACACCATATTTGACACCGGCAAACTATCAACAATGTCACCAATACCGGCAGAGCGTTCACGCCAGACGACTTCCGCGCAGTAATAGGT
>JBBKWN010000098.1:0-40096 GCA_037968955.1 Rheinheimera sp.
GCGCAAGCAGAGCACAAACTGAAATTATTGAATTTGTTAGTTGATACCATTCCTGAGGCGCTGGTGTCCTGTGACAGTGAAGGACGGCTGTCACAATTTAACGAAATCTCACGAGCCTGGCATGGGGTTGATATCCGGCAATGTGAACCAGAATTATTAAGTTATTACTTCGACTTATACGAAGAGGATGGCCAGTCAGTATTGCCGTTCGAACGTATCCCGCTGATCAGAGCTTATAAAGGGGAATGTATATCCCGCCAGGTTATTTGTATCAGAGCCAAGGGGCAGGCGCCACGTTGGGTCAGTTGTTCTGGCGCGCAATTAAAAAACGACAAAGGGCAAGTGTTAGGCGCTTCAATCCTAATGAATGACATTAGTGAGGAAAAACAACTCACCATGATGAAAAATGAATTTATCTCCACTGTAAGCCATGAACTTCGTACACCTATCACCGCCATCATTGGTAGCTTAGAGCTGCTCTCTAATAATGTCTGTGGCCCCTTGCCGGATAAAGCTATTGCTATGTTGAAAATAGCCAACCAAAACAGCAAAAAATTGCAATTTTTAGTAAATGATTTGTTGGATATGGAAAAGCTTAGCGCAGGGAAAATGGATTTTAATATGCTGTCATGTGATTTAAGGCAAGAGTGCGAAAAAGCGGTGTCCGATAATCAGCCTTTTGCTGATAAGTTTAAAATACAAATTTGTCTATTAAGCCATCAGTCCTATATCTTATTACTAGACAGCAGCAGGTTGCAGCAGGTTTTAAGCAACTTCTTATCCAATGCCATTAAATTCTCTACAACAGGTGCGCAGATCTTTCTCAGTTATCGTGAATTAAACGGCAATATTCGAATTCAGGTCGAAGACAAGGGGCAAGGTATACCGCTACATTTTCATGAGAAAATATTTGACCGATTCACGCAAGTTGATAGTTCAAACACAAGGAAAGGGTTCGGTACAGGTCTTGGGCTCGCCATCAGTAAAGCAATTGTCGAATCTATGGGAGGCAATATTGGGTTTAGTTCTGTGCCGGATCAAGGTTCAATATTTTATTGTGATTTTGAAATGCCGAGTATGTAAAATTTTCTGCGAAAGTGGCCGTTTATCATCGTGATATGCGGGCACTGTATATGATGATGAACTGATTCATTGCTGAGCTTCTCCCCGCTGTTTCATGGCATCTTTGATTTTAATTCGCTATTTTGACAGCTTAAATCAATAAAAATCTTTTTAAAAATCAAGAGTAGATGTTGTACTATCATTGAAGAAACCACAGTAGTTGGTTGCTTGGATTAGACATGCAAACATCACACATTATCACTGCCATTCTATTGCTCGCCGTCGCAATACAATTTTCGGCTCGGGCCAATGAAAGTAGGGTGATCACCTATAGTTGGGCCAAATCGATGCAGGCCGATGCGCGTGGTCATTATCCGGTCGCGTTACTGCATCTGGCACTGAGCAAGTCGGGGCAACAATTTGTCACCGCGCCCAGTGATTTTGTGATGACCCAATACCGCACGTTAAAACAACTCGAACTGAACCATGGCATTGATGTGACGTGGACCATGACCAATCCTGAGCGTGAAAAAAATTTGTTGCCAATTCGCATCCCGATTGATCGCGGTCTCATCGGCTGGCGATTGCTCGCGATTAGAGCCGCCGACGCTGAATTTTTCGAAAATTTGCAAGATGAGCAGGCGGTTAAATCGCTCCTTACGGTACAAGGCATCGATTGGCCCGATTACGCTATTTTGCAACACAATCAATTTAGAGTCACCGGGAGCAACTACTTTGACGGTATGTATCAAATGCTGCACCAACAACGGGTCCGCTACTTTGCGCGTTCGATTTCTGAAATCAATCCTGAAATGCAAACTGCCCAAAATAGCCAATTAGCCATAGCGCCACGCTGGGTTTTACATTACCCGGCGGCATCGTATTTTTTCGTCCGAAAATCCGACACCCAATTGGCCAATGCAATTGCATCTGGGCTGGAAGTCGCCATCGCTGACGGCAGCATGAAGCAGCTTTTTGTGCAACATTTTGGTGCTGCGATTGATAAGGCTCAGCTAGGCGATAGACAAATCATCGAATTGCAGAACCCCGAACTTCCTGCAACGGCGCCTTTGCATCGGCAAGAGTTGTGGTTTGATCCCAAGCTCGGTTATTAGAGGAACAAAAGGTGCGAAATAAACTTTGGTACAGACAGAAATTGGGTGTCAGGCTGGCATTGGTTTGTTTTGCCTGGAGTTTATTGGTTTCTATTTTAGTGACGATGTTTCAGGTGCATCAGGTTTGGCGCGAAGCAAAAGCTCAAGCAGCACAAGAACTCGCTGCTATTGAAAAAACGTTTATTCCGGCACTGACCGATGCACTGTGGACGCTGGACCCCAATCGCACCGCAGCACAATTAAATGCTCTAAAACAACTGCCGAATGTCGCCCGACTTGAATTGACGGACGATTCAAAGCAAAAGACGGTGATTGATGTGCGCCCCTTGACTGAGCTGTTGGCACAACGACATTATGAGCTGCGAATTAACGTTGAGGGGCAAGATTTTCGGTTAGGCACTTTGCATATAACGCTCGACACTGCTGAGCTTTATCAACAATTGGGGTTGGTTGCCCGTAGCAGTTTAATCACCTCTTTTATTGCGCTGTTTTTAAGCTGCTTATTGCTCCAATGGCTTTTTTATCGCTGGGTTGCGCTGCAGCTAAAAAAAGTGACCGATTACACCACCCGCCTTAATCGGGACAACATGAGTGAATATTTGGTGCTGCCGCGTTCAAACAAACATGATCAGGACGAAATCGGTAATCTGGTGGTTGCCCTGACGGAAATGCAGCAGCAACTGTTACGTGAGTTTGAACTTAGAACCTCGGTCGAACTTGAGTTAAAGAGCCATCAAGTTCACCTCGAAGAGCTGGTCTTAGAAAGAACCCACGAGCTAGAACAACAAAAACAAAAACTAGAGCAGCAGTCGGTGATGCTTAAAGAGCAGAATACCGAGTTGGACGCTTTTGCCCACACGGTGGCGCATGATTTAAAACACCCATTGACGAACCTGATTGGCATGTCGACGCTTTTGAGTCAGGCATTTGATGCGCTTGATCAAAAGAAACAACAAGAATTTCTTGCAAGAATAATTCAAAGCTCTCATAAAATGAATAATATTATCAATAGTTTGCTACAGCTCTCATCGCTTCGGCATGACGCTGACAGCCCCGTGGTTGAGGTTGATATTGCGCAAACGATTCGCAATGCCACCAAACAACTAGCGAGCTTTGTCGAAGAACATCACGCGGTGTTAGCCATTCAAGAAGGGATGCCCAGCGCCAAAGGGCAATCACAATGGATTGAGCAAATCTGGTTAAATTACATCTCAAATGCGGTGAAGTATGGCGGGCAACCGGCCAGTATTGAAATTGGTTATACCTTAGATTCGCCAAGCGGTTTTTGTCAGTTTTGGGTCAAAGATCATGGCAAAGGCGTGCCTGAAGACAAGGTCGGCCAACTATTTGCTGAATTTAACAAACTAGATTCGGTTCGTCTTGATAGTCATGGGCTGGGGTTATCCATCGTCCGTCGGATCTGCCAAAAGCTAGGTGGTTTTTGTGGTTATGAATCTGCTGCAGAAGGTGGTAGTCGATTTTGGTTTACCTTACCCACCGCCGCAAGTGCACTGGCGTCGAGCTAATCTTTGTGGCTACTGGGGTAGGAAGGGCTAATTCGGCGAGCAATGACACTGTGAAACCGTAGTGAAGGTGGTAGGGTAATGACGGAATGTTTTCTCTAACGCTGATGTGATGAGCGATGCTGGCACACTGCAGATAGCCAGCCTAGTCCCCTAAATGTACTTGCTAAGATTTCTTCTATTTTGAGAGCATTATGATCAATCAACTGCAGGAAAAATATCAACTTTCAATACTCACGCTGCTGTGTGTCGTTTCTATATTTGGTATTTCCCCATTTGTGGTGATCCGTTATTTGGAGGGGAATTTCACCGCAGTGCTGATTGATCTAGCGCTGATCTTGGGGATCGTTGCGTTAGTGGTTTTTGCGCATTATTCCAAAAAAGTCCGCGTGGTGAGTCTGTTAGCTGCGGTATTTATTAATTGCGGTGTTGTGACCATTGTAGTGGTGAATGGTTTCCCTAGCTTTTTGTGGGTGTACCCAGTTTTCGCAACGACCTTTATTTTGGTAAAGCCGATCGAGGCGTTTGTTTTGAATGTGATCACCGGCGCTGCTTTAGCAACTTTTGCTGATATTTTTGCCATCGTCTCGCTCGATTCATACCTGATGACGATGTTGATGCTAGCGATGTGTATTTATGTTTATGCCAGCCACAGTGCGAAGCAGTTTAAATTGTTAAAAACCTTAAATACTGTAGATGCCTTAACCGGTGCGTTAAATCGCCGGGCGCTAAGTTCAGATATGACGGCAGCTTTGTCGTACGCCGAGCGCAGTGGGCAACAGCAGTTATTGGCGCTCTTAGATTTGGACCACTTTAAAAAGGTGAATGATAAATTTGGGCATGCGGCGGGTGATCAGGTATTAAAAGATCTGGTCAGCATCACCACCGCGCATATTCGTAAGTACGACAGGTTCTATCGGTTTGGCGGCGAAGAGTTTGTGCTATTAATTGGCGAAATCAGCCCGCAACAACAACATGCATTTATTCAAAACCTGCGTATTGCAATTAAGCAGGAATTAAAAACACCGGCGGGAGACGAAGTTACCGTGTCATTTGGTGTGGCTGCTTGGTGTGCAGGGACCACCCAAGATAGTTGGCTCAAACGCGCTGATGACGCCTTGTATCTTGCCAAAGCACGCGGTCGTGACTGCGCAGTGTTTAGTGATGAATCAGCATCAAGCTGCAGCTGAGATTGCGGCTGTAAATCAGCCAATGTAAACAACATGCACAACATGAATAACGTAAAAAATGCTATGCAATTGTGATGACTAGCTTGAAAAACGCCGGCAAGTGGGATCATCAATGGCCGATGATGCGCTTTTGGTCTTACCCTGGCATTGCCACCGCTGCGCAACCTGATCTCGAACCTGATAGCTCAGTCGGCGCTTATGGCGCTTATAAAGCGGTTAGTTCAATCCACAGCGTTATCGCCGATAAATTTTAGAATTGGAGTGATTCAAAATTACCACAAATATAAAGTCAGACCGTATGGAATTAATATCATCTTGTGCGGACCATCTTCGGATAGAACTTGAAACGCCATTGTTACTTGCGGCAAAACTAAACGCCACGGTATCAAAAGATTGGCCGCCTGGTGAATATGACCGCGATGCCATGCTGTTTTTTCTAGCTTGTTTTGAAAGCGGCGGTGACGCCGTCAACGGTTGGTATGGATGGTATGCCATCGATATTGACCCTGAATCTGGTGCAAGGTCGCTGGTTGGCTCTGGTGGCTATTTTGGGCCGCCGGATATTGCTGGGATTGTTGAGATTGGTTATTCGGTGTTACCACAGTGGCAGCGTCGAGGTTATGCCACCGAAATCGTCGGTGCCCTTGTGATGCACGCAGCTTCGTTTGAGAACACAAAGTGTATTATTGCGCACACCGCGCGAGACAATGAAGCGTCGAAAAAGGTGTTGCTAGCCAATGGTTTTCGAGAAGTTGGTGTCGATGAAGAGAAACTACGTTTTGAACACCGGCTTGCGCCGTGTGGTGAGTGAACATAAAAAACATGTTCATTCATAGCTCTTTCCCACAACAGCATTTTCCCACAACAGCTCTTTTCACAACAGCTCTTTCCACAATTGATGAGCGCCTAGGATGCATTCACTTTTTTAAGACTGATGCTAGGTCGACGCGGCCGGGTCGACATGGCGTTGCTTTCAAGGACGTTGCTGGATAATAAGTTGCACTGATTGATGAAGTTGCACGTATTGCTGCGGCGCAGGGTACCATCAAGCAGTGCAAGTGATTCATTTTTAGTGCATCAAACTAAAATTGCGCGGCGCGAGTGCTAAACTCGGCGCCGCCAATATTCGAGCTGTTGTGGTAAGACTATTGTGCTACGACTATTGTGCTACGACTATTGTGGTAAGGCTATTCAACTGATGCTCTTGCTGGGAAATCTAACCGCGAAGGCACATCAGCTACTGGCCTTGTGATACTTTTGCTGCCGATGCCGTTATTTTCGCTTGCTCAACCATCAGCCGTACATCGCTTAGTAGCTGCTGGGCGTCATAAACGATGCCATTTTTAATGGTGTAACGCACACCCTTGGTGCGTTCTGGTTGGTTATTGGCATTTAATTGGTAGTGGCCGTTGCCATACAGTACTTTAAAATTAGCGAGTGGATTTTCAGCCACAATCAGCATATCTGCTTTTTTGCCAGGCACCAGACTTCCAATTTCATCTGCCAAACCCAGCGCCTCGGCGCCGTTGAGAGTGGCGGCCTGAATGACTTCGAGTGGATTAAAGCCTGCTTCTCGCAACAGTTCCAACTCTTGAATATAAGCAAAGCCATAAATTTTATAGATATAACCGGCGTCAGAGCCCGCAGTGATACGCCCGCCATGGTTTTTATAGTCGTTTAGAAACTGCATCCACAGGCGATAGTTTTCGCGCCAGGCTATTTCCTGATCGGTGGTCCAGTCAAACCAGAACGAACCATGGGCATAACGGTTCGGTTTGAAAAAGTTGGTTAGGGTCGGCAAGGTATAGTCCTGATGCCAGCTAGCGTTGCGCTGCGCTTCGGCGTTACGGGTAGCTTCGTAAATCGTCAGCGTTGGGTTGATGGTGAAATCGAGCTGAATCAGTTCATCGCGTACGGCATTCCACTTTTCTGAACCCGGCGCCGCTGCTTGTTTCCAAAGTTCGCCTGCGCCAGCAAAGCGGTCTTGTTCATTCTGATAGTTATATTGCGCCGAGTAGTTTTGCACCACTTGGCCGCTGAACAATGCTTCTGGTAAACCATACCAGTGCTCCATCGAGGTTAGACCTAGCCGTGCGCTATCTAGCGCATTCGTGCGCATGACGTTCAGCTGGGCATGATGCATCATGGTGCCAAGTTGCTGTTGTTTGGCCTCGTTCAGCGCAGCAGCAATAATTGCCGGTGGCGCGCCAAAAAATTTGATGCCTGAGGCACCGGCTTTTTTTACATCGCGCACCCATTGCCGAGCTTGGTCTGGACTGAATACTGGCTTAGTTAAACCTTGACCAAAACCGACGTAGGGTACAATGCGCGGTGCGACAATCCGGTTGTCAGCCGCGGCTTTGACATGCCGCATGGTCCATGCAACACCATTAAAACTGCCGGGTTCACGTACTGTGGTAATACCGTGCGCCAGCCATAATTTAAAGACGTATTCTGCAGGGATGGCATTGGCGGAACCACCAATATGGCCGTGCATATCAATAAAACCCGGCAAAATATACATGCCGCTGACGTCTAACTCTTGATCGCCTTTTTGGCTTTGCGGCCGGCCTTGCGGCATGATTGGAACCCCAGGATTGCCGACCGCGGTAATTTCGACAATTCGGTCCTGTTCAATCACGATATCAACCGGCCCGAGTGGCGGCGCACCTTCGCCGCTAATGTAGGTACCGCCGCGCAAAATAAGTCGTGGGTAAGGCCCATCACCGCGATCCCGTGGGGGCGCCGATATGGTGCGCTCCGGCTTTTTTGCCGAGTCAGCCGTGTCGGCAACGGCGAGAGCTGGCATCGAATAGACAAATAACCACAGTAGACAATAGCGAAGCAGTGAACGTGTGCGCATGATTTTTCCTGATTGTTGTTATTTTGCTAGTTGCAGTGTGGCAAGCAGCGTTGTGTGCTGCAAGCAGATCCGGTTAATGGTGATGTCAGTGCGACAAAACCAACCAAAGTGTGCTGACTTTGCGTGAACAGCATCAAACATCAAACATCAAACATCAAACATCAAGCATCAAGCATCAAGCATCTGGCCGCTGCGCGAGGTTGGCCAACATGGCATTCGACAAATGCCACCAATCTACAAGCACCTGCTACCACTGACGGCGCCAGACCCTTGCCCTTACTCATTTATGCCTGCACTATGTTTCTACTTGATGGTTCCATTTGACTGAACCGGTGTTTTGTTTATTTAAATCAAAAGGATCGACTCCGTGCGATATTCATTATTGGCCCTTAGTTTGGCCACCGCATTAGCAGGGTGCCAACCTGCTGCTGAAAAAACCGTGCCAAGTGCAGCCTCAGCAACGGTAGCCAGTTCTGCCCCAGCGCCGGTTGCGACTGAGTCTGAATCAGCGCGCTTAAATCAGTGGTTTGAAACAAAGTATGAAGAGCAGTTGCAGATGAGCCCATTGCAACTCACAGCCCAAGGGCGCAAAGAGAAAAACGATCAGATTGACGACGTTACGGCCGAAGCGGAGCAGCAACAGCTGACTTGGTTCGCCGCCACAGTGGACGAGCTCAAAGCTAAGTTTGATTACAACCAACTCGATGTAGAAGCAAAAACATCATACGATTTATGGATTTATCAATACCAGCGAAGTGTTGAAGCTGCAAAGTTTCGTGATCACAATTACTGGTTTAATCAGATGCGTGGTATGCATTCAATGTTGCCACAAGTGCTGATGAATTTTCATAAAGTAACTGAAGTTGCAGATATGCAGGCTTATATCAAACGCATTGGCGGTACGGCCAAAGCCATCGCTGATTTACAGCAGCGAACCGTGAAGTCGGCCGAATTGGGTGTGCGGCCACCGCGTTTTGCCTATGAAGGTGTCATAGTGCAGTTGAATAATTTGCTGAACGGTCAGCCATTTACTGCACAAGGGCCGGACGCGCCCTTGTGGACCGATGTGAATACAAAAATTGATGCGCTGATTAAGGCCGATAAGCTCAGTGATGCCCAAGCAACGCAGCTGCGAAATGATGCCAAAACCGCTTTGACCAGTCAATTTCAACCCGCTTATACGGCACTGCGCGATTATCTGCAGGCTGATTTAGCGAACACCAGTGCACAAAGTCAGGGGGCTTCGGCATTACCAGATGGGGTCGCATTTTATAACTTAAGGCTGCAACAATCGACGACGACGGCATTAACCGCTGATGAAATCCATCAAATTGGCCTTGATGAGGTTGAGCGATTAACCAAAGAGATGGTCGCCATCAAAGATCAAGTCGGTTTTAAAGGCGATTTAAAACAGTTTTTTCAATTTATTAAAACTGATCCGCAATTTACCTCTCCCGATACCGATGAAGGTCGCCAAGCGTACATCACCGATTCTGAAGCCTTTTTGGCGGTGATAGATGCTAAGTTACCCCAATATTTTGGCATTTTACCAAAATCGAAACTGGTGGTGAAACGAGTGGAAGCGTTTCGTGAGCAGCCAGGTGCCGCGCAGCACTATTCCTCGGGCACTGCCGATGGTTCACGCCCTGGTGTGTATTATGCGCATTTGTCTGATATGAAAGCGATGCCAAAAAATGAGATGGAAGCTATCGCTTATCACGAGGGAAGCCCAGGTCACCATATGCAAATTTCGATAGCGCAGGAGCTGACATCAGTACCAAAATTCAGAACCCAAGCGCGTTTTACCGCTTATTCAGAAGGTTGGGGTTTGTATTCGGAATTGCTGGCCAAAGAGATGGGCGGTTATCAAAACCCATATAATGATTTTGGTCGCTTAATTACCGAAATTTGGCGCGCAGTGCGGCTCGTGGTTGATACCGGAATGCATGCCAAAGGTTGGAGTGAACAACAAGCGGTCGATTATTTTATTGAGAAAACCCCGGTCGCTAAAGCTGCGGTTGTTTCTGAAGTGCGGCGTTATTTGGTCATGCCAGGACAGGCAACGTCGTACAAAATTGGCATGTTAAAAATTCTACAGCTGCGTGCCAATGCTAAAGAGCAGTTAGGTGACAAGTTTGATATTCGCGCCTTCCATGACACCGTATTAAACGGCGGCGCGTTACCGCTAGAGTTATTGGAAAAACGCGTGCAACAGTGGGTCGACCGTGTGAAAGCTGCGGCTTAACACAAAGGTGGCGGTTCTTGTTTTTGTGCCGCTTTACACCACCGCATTTGTGTTCGCGCTTCGTGCATAACACACTGTGGGATTAAGCAAAATATTTAGGCCTGCAACAGCGATGTTGCAGGCCTTGTTACGTTAAGTGGTTGTCACACCAGCGAACTGTTTTGGCTTCGCTAATTTAGCTCATCTAAATTAGCTGAGCTAAAGGCTCGCGCTGCCGGCGCTGCAACATGGTGCTTTATTTGCCTCTATTTATGTTGAAGCACAATGGATGGCTTGTCGCGGCTCTCACGTACGCGGCACGGCTTTTATGTTGTATTTAAAAGTAGGTCTCGGTCATTTTTCCATGAACATTATTGATACCTTTTTGCATCTCATCAATAAACTGATGCAGCATATCCTGTTCTAATGTTTCCGGTTGGGCATCGTCTAGCTGGGAGATGACGGTGGTCACTTCTGCTAACACCGCACTGTTGTTGGGGAGCGCGGTTAAACAATATTGCATCTGCTGTAACGTATGTTTGAGCGCGCGTGGAAACTTTTTGTTCAGTAGCAAAAAACGCAAGACGTCTTGCCGCCGAATGCGTAGCCTCATTTGTCGACGATACATTTGATAACCGCTCAACGACTTTAACACGTTCATCCATTGAATATTTTCAAAGGGCGCAATGTGATTATCGACATCAGTCAGTAAGTCGGCTGAGCGTACATCGATAATCCGGGTGGTCATATCGGCGCGTTCTAAATTCCGGCCAATGCGTAAAAAGTCGTAACCTTCGTCGTGGGTCATCGTGCCGGATAAATTGCCAGTAATTGCTTGATTTGCTTGAATTACTTTTTTTAGATAATCGTGTCGATGGCGGCTGGTTTGCGCTTGGTTTTTTTGTTCTTTGGCCAATAAATAGATCGCATTTATTTGCTCCCAAGTTTCACGCGGAATAATTTCGCGGATGGTGCGGGCATTTTCGCGGGCGGCCATCAGACAGCTCATAATCGAACTTGGGTTACGAGTATCGGTGATTAAAAAGGCGGCCACACTGGCTTCGTCTGGATGCGGATAATGCTGATCAAACAGCTCTCTTGCTGACATAATTTCGAGGATCGGCGCCCAGCCTAACTGAATATGCTTGGGTAAATCGAGCAAAAAATTGGTATTTACATCAACAATACGCGCAGTATTTTCGGCGCGCTCTAAATAACGGCCTAACCAATAGATGTTATTGGCGACTCGGGAAAGCATGCTCATAATGACTCCATATCAACAATCCAAGTGTCTTTGCTGCCACCGCCTTGCGACGAGTTCACCACGATAGAGCCTTTGGTTAATGCAACACGCGTCAGGCCGCCTGTGGTGACCGTCATATCTTTGCCGGTTAGAATGAACGGGCGCAAGTCGAGGTGCCTAGCTTCAGCTTGCTCGTCCACCATGGTCGGCGCGGTTGATAACGTAATCATGGGTTGGGCGATGTAATTGCGTGGATCGGCTTTAATTCGCTTTCGAAAGTCGTCATGCTCTTCGGCGGTCGCATGCGGCCCAATTAACATGCCATAACCACCGGATTCATTCGCAGGCTTGACCACTAATTTTTCAATATTGCGAATAACGTAGTCGCACTCTTCAGGGTTGATACATTTATAAGTGGGGACGTTTGGCAGTATTGCTTTTTCACCGAGATAATATTCAATAATCGCCGGCACAAAGGCGTACACCACTTTGTCATCGGCGACGCCTGAGCCAGGTGCGTTGGCTAACGCCACATTGCCGGCTTGCCACGCCCGCATCAGGCCCGGCACACCGAGCGTCGAGTCTGGGTTAAATACTTCAGGGTCTAAAAATAAGTCGTCAATCCGGCGATAAATGACGTCTACCCGCGATAATCCTTCAATGGTGCGCATGTAAACACAATCGTGCTCATCGACCACTAAGTCATCACCGGCGACTAATTCTGCACCCATTTGCTGGGCAAGGTAGGCGTGTTCAAAATAGGCTGAATTATAGGTTCCCGGCGTTAGCACCACAATTTCTGGTTCTTTAATGTCGCGTGGCGAAAGGGCGGCCAACATGTCATAAAGTTGAGATGCGTAGTCATCAATCGGCAAAATGTTATATTTTTTAAACATTTCAGGAAATACGCGTTTCATCACCTGTCGATTTTCGAGCATATAAGAAACACCAGAAGGAACCCTGAGGTTATCTTCTAGTACATAGACAGTACCATCATTGTCGCGGATTAAATCTGAGCCACAAATATGCGCCCATACGCCAAGCGGCGGCGAAAATCCTCGGCATTGTGGTAAGAAGTTTTTTGATTTTTCAAGGAGTTCTGCTGGAAACACACCATCTTTTATAATGTTTTGATCATTATATAAATCATCAATAAAAAGATTGATTGCTTTGACTCGTTGCTTTAAACCTACTTCAATATGTTGCCATTCTGCTTTATCAATTAATCGCGGGATAATATCAAAAGGCCATGCGCGGTCAATCGAACCTTCTTCATCATTGTAGACTCTGAAGGTGATCCCCATCGTTTGAATTGCCAGCTCTGATGCAACTTTAAACTCTTTAATATCTGCATCAGATAGATTCGCTAAATAACTGCAAAGCTCGCTGGCGAAATGTCTAGGTTGATTGGGCGCTTGTATTAATTCATCATGAAGATTCGAAACATTATAATTATCCCAACGAATTGGCATTGAGCGTTCCTTGTTAGAAATGAATTCTAAGTATAGGACACATATGTGAAAATTGACAATTTCACCTTTTTAGCCACTTCTTTTACTTGTGATCACTTCATGCACAAATCTAAGTTTATCTAATGCGCTAATGGAAATTACAAATGGATAAGCGTCATCAAGACCCATACTCCGATTAATCGCATTGAATGATTTTGTCAGCCGACACCAATCATTAAATAGTTGCGTAAAACTAATGGCGGCATAGATTTCATCTTTTTTCTCAAAAGATATCAGCGGGTTTTTTACTTGATTGCCAGCGATACTTAATTCGTAATCATTGGCTGTTTCTAAGGTATCCACCATGTGCAGATAGTGGGCCCAAGTTTCAGCCCAATCTTCCCACGGATGCATGCTGGCATAACCGCTGATCCAGACATTTTGCCAATTTTTGGCGGGGCCGTTTTGGTAATAATGCTCGAGTGATTGGGTGTAACACATCCGCTCATCGCCAAAAAGCGCTCTAAAAGGTTCGATTAAAGCAGTGTTATGGATCAACCGATCCCAATAATAATGGCCGGATTCATGCCTGAAGTGACCAATCAGCGTCCGATATTGTTCGTTCATTTTCTCGCGCATTTCAATGCGGGTGCTGTCTTTTGCTTCGTTTAAATTTAATGTAATGAGCCCTGCGCTATGACCGGTAACGACATAATCTTTAACGGTCAGTTCATTGCCATATTCGTCTTCAATTTGATCTTCAAGAAAAGAAAAACCTAAACCAGATGATGGTTCGATGCTGCGTCCAACAATTGGCAAGTTAAGCTTGAGCAACGTAAATAATAAGCGTCGTTTTGAGACTTCCATTCGATACCAGAGTTTTAAATTTTCTGGTTTTTTAATGTTGGGGATCACCACATTTAAACGACAAGATTGGCATAACTCATTTGGATCGTCCGCCGGGATCATCCAGTTACATACATCATAATGCCAATAATTTTTGCATTGACGATAAAGTTTGTCATTGCTGGAAACCTTATATAAGCCGTCAGGTGTGATAGTGATGGCAGATAATTGCAGGTTTTCCGGCACAAAGCCCAGCATTGCATTACAAGTAACACACTTATTATTAATAAAGTGGAGTGTATTGCCACATTGGCACGTAAATGTTTTCAAATGACATTCCAAACAATTAAAGTGCTTTTACAGTTGAAAAAGCCGCTGTGTCTTTTGATAGTAACAGCTATGTATGCATCATTATAGCCGATTCGATTTTACCTCTTTTTAGAACAGAGGCCGGATTGAGCTATTTATGCAGTGCTGTTGCTGGCAGGTGTTTGAGTGAAGGGGCGCTGCTCGGGTGGTCGGATTGCTTTGGAAAGCCACGATGATGATGGCTAAATAGGTGGTACTCAGCGATTAATTGGCGTGTCAGAACGCGGCTGCAGATGATAAAGTAGCGGATATAGAGCGGTTGTTGCCTCTGCGTGCTCGGTACGATGGCCATAAGTGTGTGGCGTATGTCGGCAGCAGGGCCTTTATTGACAGGAAATTGAGCATGAATTTACCTTCGTACATATCAGTGCAGGCGATCGTGATGTTGGTGCTGTTTGGAATGAGTGTGAGCTATTTATTGGGGCGGAAAAAAACCAACCAGCCATTAATCATGGCATTGTTAGGTGGGGTGCTGGCGATTATGCCGCCACTGTTCGTGATATATTTGGTGCTGTTAGTGCTTAAAAAAGATTTGGCAGCGAAGTTAGACTAAACATCCATTTCATCACTTTTGGTTAGCGCTTAGTAGACCAGCGTGAGTACTTTAAAAAACATGTTCAAAAAGGATTTTGTCGATGTATAAAACATTCGTTGCGCTGCTTGCGGTCAGTTCGTCGCTGGCGATGGCAAGTCAGACCCAGTACGCCGATGTCTTGTTTACCCATATGATGCCAACCGCACAGCTCGCGCCTTGGCAACGGCTAGATTTAACAACCCCCAAATATCCGGTCGCTTTGGCGCAATTTGGTATCCGTGGTTGCGCGGTGTTTAAAGTGCGGGTGAATGCGCAAGGTCGAGCCGATGAGGTGGAATTGGTCAGCGCAGTTCCGTCCAAAGGTTTACATCGTCCGGCGATAAAGCTGCTAAAAAGCTGGCAATGGCAGCCCAATCCACACGTGGCTGCAGCGGCTGTTGATGTAGCCACTAGTCGCCAGCCGATGCTAGTCCGGTTAGATTTCTGTATGGGCGGGCAGTCGTTGGCCGAGGCGGCGGCGAATTGTCAGCAGCAAGCTCAATATGCCTGTCAGCAATAGGGGTATTTTCTTTAAGGATGATTTGCGCTGCTTGGTAACTATCCTGACACAAGAGGACAACGGTATAGTACAACGGTATAGGACAACGCTATAGCAGCGTATTTGTTACAGTAAAAGCAACCCGCCATCTGAGCGTCATGGCGGGTTGGAGCGTTTTTTAGAACTGATATCGCACCACGAGCGACATGGTGCGGTTCGCTTGCAGCCCAGTGGCAACTCCCCAATCTGGGTTGGCGGCGAAGCTGCCATCCTTGTTGGTGATCTGCGCCACTTCGTTCACGCTTAGTGGTGTATCAAAGTTGAACAGGTTGTAGATGGTGCCTTTGACCGATAAATCGCCGCCAGCAATACTGGTTAAGTACGTTAGCGACAAATCGACTTCATATAACCAGTCTAAATTACCGGCGGAGCCGCGCGGTGCTGGCGTGCCATCCCAGTCATAGAATGACGCTTGGTCATACCATTGGCTGGCACACCAATTCGCCCATAAACTCGGCGCTTTACAGGTATCGACACCGGTTGGATGAATACTAAAACGATTTAACGGTTGTCCGGCAGTGGCTCGTGTTACCAAGCCCAATTTCCAGTCGTCATTTAAATCGTAAATACCGCTTAACTTCAACACATGCCGGCGGTCATTGGGCAGGTTGCCAGCACCATGATCCATCAAATCGGCGTAATCGTACGAGGTGGTCCAGCCCGGATCGGCCTGGCCGTTATCAGTACGTACTAAACCTTCAGTCATGCCCCAGCTGTGTGACCAAACATAAGAGCCAAAGATGCGTAAATCATCACTCGGTTGGCCTTCGAGGGTGAATTCCCAAGCAAGGTAACGTCGTTTGGGAATGGGCAGTGCTAAATCGGCCGCACTTAATTGGACATGCTCTTTGTTGCCATCTAAGTCAAAGTCGTAGCGAAAATCGACGTCTTTACCCGGATTGATGAGGGTATAAAAGTAACTTTCGTTAGCTTTATTTTGTACGTTGTTTTTCTTTAACCATTGCGCCACCACCGGGCCTAAGTCGGAGTCTTCAATCGATTGTTTTAAGTCGCGATAAACAAAACGTACACCACCTTTGAGTCGGTCACCAAGTTCTTGCTCGTAGCCTAACGTCCATTCGTCAGAATACATTGACCCTAAATTACCCGAGGCAATTCGCTCGACGTCTACGGCACCACTTTGTACTACGTTGGTTGCAATCAACGCACCAATGTCCGGAGCGCCGTCCGGTTTCAGCTTTGGACTGCCATTGGCAGCGAGTTGCGCTGCTTTATAGTAAAAATGTACATCTTTTTGGCCGCTGGCCTGTTTGATGTTCATATTGGCTGCGATGGGTTGGAAATAACGGCCGGCAGTGGCAAACACTTTTTTATCACCGTTGCCGGTCGGGTCCCAAATCAGTTGCAGCCTAGGCGCCAACTGATCTTCGAGCGTTGCATAAGCTTCGCCAGTGGTCGCCGTATTTTCAAAACTGCTATAACGCAAACCGGCATTGAGTACCAAGGAGTCATTAATCTGCCAGCTATCCTGCAGATAAAAGGCAGTTGAATTCACTTCTGTTTCGCCACCCGTATCGCGCTGGCGCTGCCGAATGTAAGTGCCACCGGGCAGGTTTATGCGTGGGATCGCAGGGTAAGTCCGGTATTCCCACCAGCCACGGGCGGAGTCAACCCCGTTTTGGTATTCTAAATAGTCGACCGACAACTTTTCGCTATCAAAACCAAACTGCAAGGTATGGTCTTCGAGCTGCCAGGTTAAATCAAAGCGTGCCTGATCTCGTTGATAAGTCTCGCTAATAAGGTTGCTAGTGGTCCAGTCGCCAATGCGCTGGCCATTGAGGTTGACATAATCCCAGACACCGGGCAGGGCATTGGTCGGAATGGTGTCGCGACTATCTTCAACTCGGCCGATGGTCGCCGAAACTGAGAAATCATCGGTCAAAAAGCCCAGATAACGGGCCGAGTACATATTGCCACCCGCTGAACCTAAGGTCGTTCCGGTGCTGTCGCCAGTACCTTGCTCTTTGTTCCATTGATAGCTTTGTGTTGTTTCGTCGGCGCTGTTATCGAGCGCAGTCAGGGTAATGCTGTGATCTTCGGTCAGATACCAGTCAAGGTTGACAAACCAGCGGTTTTCTTCTTTTTCGAAGTTGCTAAAGGCGGTTCCGGCGGAGTTGGCGTACTCTGAGTTAAAACGACGTGGGTTAAACAAGGCGTAAAAAAATGCTTTGTCTTCCAGAATGGGCCCGCTGAGCCAAACGTTCGCTTCACGGAATTCTTTTTCCGAGGCCATGTTGTTGATTGACATACTGCCATTGGGTTTGTAAACCGTATCATGGCTACTGTAGAGCGCAGCTGGATCGAGCCTTACTTCTGCACCGTACCGAAATTCATTGCTACCCGATTGCGAGACGGCGTTCACTACACCGCCGATAAAACGATCATACTCAGCGGAAATGCCGCCGGTTTTGACCTGCGTTTGCGCGATGGCTTCCCACGGCAAATTGATCGAACCAATACCGGTGCGTAGCGCGCTGATATTCATGCCGTTTAAAAAGTACCCGTTTTCAGCGGCAGAAGCGCCACCAAAGCTGGATGCATCAAACTGTGAGCTTCGGGCGACCCCAGGTGTTAACAAAGCGATGTTCTCAAAACCGGTATTCACTGGCATTAAATCCAACGTATCGGCATCAAAAGTGAGGCCAGCAGTCGAGTCGCCGGTATCAATTTGGCGCATCGCGGCGCCGGTGACGCTAAGGCGTTCGATGTCGCCGCCGCCATCCGGTAACACCGGGGTAAACACTTGGGATTGACCGAGACTAATTTGTAATTGTTGCAGTTCAACCGGCGCCTGCCCATTGCGGCTGGCGAGCACCTGATACCGACCCACCGGCAAACCGCGCAGCACGTACTCACCTTTCTGATTGGTTTGCACCGAGCGGCTGAAGCCTTGCTCCATATGCTTTACCGTGATGGTGATATTCGGCAGTTGTTGGCCGCTGCTCGAGCTGACGACTCCGCGTAATAAGCCTGAAGTATTGTCTTGCGCCAACACCGGTGCTGAATGCAAGGCAACGGCCAGTGCACTGGCCAAGAGAGACAAACGTAAGCTGTTGATTTGGTGACTGTGTTTCACTCTTCATTCCTTGTTATATTGTATCTAATATATTGTATACCAAGTAGGGTGTGGCCATCCTAGATTAAAAAAACAGCAGTTGTAAAGAGGCAAATGGTGAATTTGCGTTCGAGGTAGGTAACAGCAGCACGTTGAGTGACGGTGGGGCTGGCCGGGGAGCGGGAGGTTGATGCTAACTAAATGCATTTAAAATCAACTGGATAGATTTGCTTTGGCAGCGTCGGTGATGGCTAAAACCCGGAGTTATCGACAGTTTTTTTGGCTGGTCAGATGAGGTTCAAAGCAACTTCAGGCTGTGATGTATTTTTTTTGTTAAAGACGTCGCCTTAAGTTTTTACTGCGAGGTAAATCAATCGAAAGGCTACTTAAAACGGACAGGGCGGATATTGTTGCAGACTGGCTGAAGCTTGTTGTGCTAGGCGTTGTTGTACCGTAGCCGATAAATCCAGACCCGCCATATACGGCAGTTGATCGGCCGGATTGCCAGTGATCACCTGATAAAACAACATTGCAGTGAACACCGCACCGGCCTGATTGGCGTGATTATCGTCGCTCATATGCAATGGAATTTCCGGCCATTTTGTTAAGCTGGCTTCCCACGCTTGAGGCACCGGCGCCAGACAAGCGACTTCCTGCTGCACTATCGATTGATGTAACTGGTAAATTCTGGCTCCTTCAGTGCTGTTGCCCAACCTCGCGTGTTCCGGAAACATTATTGGGGTGGCCTGGCGGGATTTGATCAGCGCCACCCAATACAGAGCTGCTTCGATGGAATAATGATTAAGCCCGCTCGTCGAGTATTTCTGCCCCTGCAAAATCACGTGACTCCAGCTTTGGTTTTTTAATAGCGTCAGGGTCGTTTTGTCATTTAAACGTTCATCCAGATAACCGGCGCCACCTGCCGTTTGGGCATAAACTTTTGCCAGCGGTCGTCCGGTTTGTAGTATTTGTTGTAGTAATCCGGCTAAATCATTAAAACCAACATGACTATTACCCAGTAGTAATATTTTAAACTCCGGAACAGTCCGGTTATCCGGAACTGCCAGTCCAGCGCCCTCATTGGCGGGCGATGTCGGTATTGGTGTGGTGGTCGGGGGGGAAGTCTGAACCGGTGTAGCGGTAGGCGTTTTTGCCGAACCACCACAACCGCACAGTGCAGTAACCAGTGTACTTAAAATTATCCACGAATATAGCGCAGGCAAACGGAGTTTATTGCAGGAATCACGACTTGTTGCACGCATCTTTACAGGTCCTCCGTTGGTGTGTCGTTGAGCACCAAAGCCTAACAATGATTGCGCCAATACACCAGAAGTTGCTGCTGATGCATAAACGACACATAGCTTGGCAAAAGCTTATGGTGCGGTGTTGGGGTGGCTTGTGATGTCGAGCGCTGTGGTTTTTTTCGTTGCTTGAGCATGATTGGCGCTGGTTTTTGTACGACCCTGTTTGCGGCACGCAATTTAGGCAGCGGTGGATGCTGTGTTCTAGATAGACCGAACCGTTAAATAGGGTTGTTGGTCGCGACTAAATTGTGTTGCAACCCAGAGCGCTGTAGCTTGAGCGCAACGATAAAAAATTAGGAAAACCGATGAAAACAAACACTTCTTGTTGGCGCTTATACCAGTTTGCTGCAGTACTGCTATGTAGTCAGCTGCCGTTGCATTTACAAGCGCAGACGTTGCCAGCGGGTGCTGCAACTTCAGCTTATTTTGAAGCTGAAGATATTTTTGCGCTGGAATATGCCAGCGACCCGCAAGTGTCACCAGATGGCAAAACCGTGCTTTATGTGCGTAACAGCAATGACATTATGACCGACGGTACCCACAGCACTTTATGGCTGGTGGATGTAAAATCGGGTCGGCAAACACCATTATTTGTTGATCAGTTTAATTACAGTCAGCCGCAATGGTCGCCCGATGGCAGCAGGATAGCCTTTATTTCCGACCGTTCGGGCTCTCGGCAAATTCATTTGCATTGGCTGAGCGAAAATCGTACCGCGTTATTAAGCGCACTGCCTAAGGGACCATCAAATCTGACTTGGTCGCCGGACGGTGAACAGCTGGCGTTTAGCATGAGTGTCCCGGGCGCAGCTGCGAAATTGGCACAGTTGACCAAGATGCCGAAAAAGCCCACTGGGGCAAAATGGGCAGAGCCGGTGGTGGTGATTGACCGTGCCCAGTATCAGGCCGATGGCCAGGGTTTTTTAAAACCTGAATTTAGACAAATTTTCCTGCTGCCAGCGACGGGCGGCAAAGAGCGTCAGCTGACCCAAGGCGAGCGTCACCATGGCGCTGATTTAACCTTCACCCCGGATGGTCAAAATTTGGTGTTCTCTGCCAATTTGGATGCCCAGTGGGAGTATCAGCCGCGGGATAAAAACCTGTACCAGCTGAATTTACAAAGCGGTGCGTTAACTGCGCTCACCACGCTTGCGGGCCAAGAAGAGTCGGCGCAGTTTTCACCCGATGGCAGCAAATTGGCCTTTATCTGGTCAAATAATGCCAAAGTACCTTTTACCAATGGCAAATTAAAACTGCTTGATCTCAAATCTGGGGTTATCTCTGATGTCGCCAAAGATCTCGATTTAGATTTGACGGCGCCACAGTGGCAAAATAATAGCGAATTAGTAGTGCAGTATGATGAACGTGGCATGCGCAAACTGGCGCAAATTAATTTAAAAGGCCAGCGTAAAGAACTCAGCGCGGCATTGTCCGGCACTGGTTTACCGCAGCCATATCTCAGCGGCAGCTATCATTACAGCAATGGGGTGATCAGTTACACCCATGGTGACAGCCAACGTCCGGCCGATGTGGCGGTGATTAGCCAAGGAAAGAGTCGGGTGCTGACCCGATTGAATGAAGATTTGCTGGCACATAAAAAACTGGCCCAAGTCACTGAAATTAATTATCAATCGTCGTTTGATAACGAACCGATGCAAGGCTGGTACTTAACGCCGCCTGATTTTGATCCCAGCAAAAAATACCCGTTGATCCTTGAGATCCACGGCGGTCCGCATCTGGCCTATGGGCCACATTTTAGTGCTGAAATGCAGCGTTATGCCGCGGCGGGTTATGTGGTGTTTTATGACAATCATCGCGGCAGTACCAGTTATGGCGAGCGATTTGCCATGTTATTAAATGGCAAATACAGTTCAGAAGAAGATTATGCTGACCACGATTCTGGCGTCAATGCCATGATTAAACTTGGCTTTGTTGATGAGAATAACTTATTTATCGCAGGTGGTTCTGCCGGTGGTATTGCCACTGCGTATGCGGTAGGTTTGACCGACCGTTATAAAGCAGCGGCGGTGATTAAACCAATCATCAACTGGCTGAGTAAAGTGCTGACCGGCGATAGTTACTTGTATCAAACCTATCATCAGTTTCCTGGAGTGCCTTGGGAAAACGTACAGCACTACTGGAAACGTTCGCCGTTATCGCTGGCCGGAAATGTGAAAACACCCACCATGTTGATGACCGGTGAAGAAGACCGCCGCACGCCAATCAGCGAGTCGGAGCAGTTTTATCAAGCGTTAAAACTGCAAAAAGTGGATACGGTGTTGGTACGGGTACCGGGCGCACCCCATGGAATATCGAATAGACCAAGCCGGATGATCGCCAAAGTCGAAACCATGCTGGCGTGGTTTGAAATCTACCGCACGAAATAAGCAGGCAATCTCCACCGGCAAAAAGACGTTAGCGGCAAAGCTCGCCGCCAAGCGCCATTTTTGTGACGGCTCTTGCCACTGTGGCTTGATGCTAGCGTGGTGAGCCTTCGTTTTATAAAGTGGTCGGTGCATAAACACCGGCCATTTTAGTTATTTATTTGACTGTGGAGTGAAAGCGGCAATGCTTAAAGCTATCTTGCCCTGGCGAAACTGGGATCGATCAGTTGATTGAGTCGGAGTTACCACGACAACGTACCAAAAAAATGCGGACCGGCTTTTTGGAAAAACCCAAGCGCCAGCCGCAGTCAGTATTATTTTTACTGATGTTTAGTTTGTATCTGGCGCTGGCTCTGATCACCATGTTTGTGTTTAAAACCATTACGGTATGGCCGTCCACAGGGGTGGCGTTGGCGGCTTTTTTGTTTTGTGGCTGGCGTATTTGGCCGGCAATTTTCGCCGCATCTGTGGCCGTTGTTCTGATCTATTTTACCAGCCTTGTCCAGCCGTTTTCGGTGATTGAAAGCCTGTTAATTCTGCTCGCAACAGCGGGCGGCAATACGCTATCGGCGCTGTTGGCGTTATATTTTTGTGGTCGAGTGACGTCGTTGCAGCAGTCTTTTGGCGATTTACAATGGCTACTGAAACGATTTTTACCGGCAACGGCCATTTGTGGTGGCATCGCTTCGATGTTTGGCATTGGTATCTACTGGCTGTTGGATATCCCTTGGGTTGAACACTATGTCACCGGCATTGCCAATTGGAGTGTCAGTAATATGGTTGGGGCGCTGATTGTCACACCACTGCTGTTGAGTTTTTGGCTGCAGCCTAGCTGGCGGCGAATGCTCGATAAAGTGCGTTGGAAATACACGGCGCTGGTCAGTTTATTGCTGCTGGCATTCTTTTTATTTGGTCCAGGCCAGATATGGCTACCCCCCGGTTTTTTGCAACCGGCATTATTACTAATGCCGCTGCTATTTGTCGCTTTGACGGCCAATCAAAGTTTTATTTTTATTTTCCAAGGACTCGCTTTTTTATTGGTTTGGGTTGGCACGACCATCGGCTATGGGCCTTTTATCACCGCTCACTCGGCCGAAACGGCCACCGCCATGCAGCTATTTTGCGGTTTTTTGGCAACAGTGATCCTGATTATTCAAGCGTTATTGTGCGAGCAGCGCAAACTTCGAAAATTATGGACGTCCGATTTATTATCCAGTAACCGCCGCTTGGAGCAGCGAGTGCAAGAGCGAACGCAGCAGTTGTCTTTGGCCAACCGGCAACTAGAGCAACTCAGTGTCACCGACGGTCTAACCCAATTGGCAAATCGACGTCGGTTTGACGAATATTTACAGGCAGAATGGCAACGCGCCAGTCGCTTGCAACAACCGTTGGGGCTGATGATGCTGGATGTCGATTGGTTTAAAAGCTACAACGACAGTTATGGTCATTTGCAAGGTGATGAAGCTTTGCGCCAAGTGGGGCAGTTATTAAAATTAGGCGCGAGACGAACCACCGATTTAGCCGCCCGCTACGGCGGTGAAGAATTTGCGATGGTGGTGCCACAGGCCGATATTCGTTATCTGCAGCAACAGGCGGATATGCTACGGCTGGCTTTTTCTTCGCTCAATATTGCGCATCAAACCTCGCCACTTGGCCGGTTGACCGTCAGTATTGGCGTGGCGCTGTTGGTGCCACAACTCGATGAAAACAGTATCCTGCTCATCGAAAAAGCCGATCAAGCGTTATATCAGGCAAAAAATAAGGGCCGAAATCAAGTTGTTGTGGCAAAAGAGAGCCCGTTGCAGTGATATACACCGCAAATCATGTTTTGATAACACGAGAAACTGACGATGATGGAATTAGATAGTGCCGTTGTGCGCAATTTTTTGCTGGCACTGGCGATTGGCGCTTTAGTAGGTATTGAACGGGAAAAACATAAAGCAAGTGAACATCCGGCCAGTTTTGGCGGCTTGCGCACTTTTATTTTGTTGGCACAAACCGGCGCCATTAGCGCTTGGTTGTCGTTGCAATTACAAAGTCCTTGGTTGTTTATATTGACAGTGTTGGTGGTATCGGTCGTCGTGCTGACCTCCTACATTTTGGAAAATCGTCTCCAACCGGCACTGGGGTTAACCACGGAGATTAGTGCCGTGACGGTTTGTTTGCTTGGCGGCGCTGTCATGTATGGCCAAGCCGAGCTTGCCGTGGTGCTGGCTATTTTGACGTCGGCCATTTTGACGTTTAAGCATCCGCTGCATGGTTTGGTTAGCAAAATTGATAGCACTGATTTATATGCCGCAATCAAACTATTACTAGCGACTTTTATTGTGTTACCGCTGTTACCCAATGAGCCGATTGACCCCTGGCAGGCTGTTAATCCGTTTAAGTTATGGTTGCTGGTGATTTTAATTTCAGCCTTATCGCTCACCGGCTACCTGGCTACGCGTTGGCTCGGCGCGGCCAAAGGTACTGCCATTGCAGGTTTAACCGGTGGGCTGGTGTCGTCGACCGCAGTGACGTTAAGTTTTGCCAGGCAAAGTAAAACCGAGTTTGACCCCGCCGCCGGCGCCATGTTGGCGAGCGGTATTTTGTTAGCGTGGCTAGTGATGTTTGTGCGGGTGATGGTGATGGTGGCGTTGGTGTATTTTCCGTTGCTGGCGCCGATATGGCTGCCTTTTAGTTTGATGGCGCTGGCGACCCTGGTCATGGCGGCTTATTGTTTCTGGCAGGGCCATCAGCGAAGCCAGTTACAACAACGGCAAGTGCCGCTCACCAACCCATTTAGTTTATGGGAAGCCAGTAAATTTGGCTTGCTGTTTGCGGTGGTGTTGCTTGCGGTCAAACTGGCCGAGCATTATTTACCGACCGAGGGTTTGTACTTGTTAGCCGCGATTGCCGGGATGACCGATGTCGATGCAATTACCTTATCGATGACCGAACTGGCGCGCCAGGGCAGTACTTTAAGCCTAGCCGCCGGCGCCGTGATTATTGCTGCGCTTAGTAATACCGTGGTCAAGTGTGGTTTGGTATTGGTTGCAGGCAGCAGCGCGATGCGTGGTTACTTGTTGCTCAGTAGCAGCGTTATTGTGCTGACTGGGTTGTCGGCATTAATTTGGTAGTGGCTGACATTTGGTTCAAGCACTTTGCAGTGTCATTGTTCAGTGGTGTCAGTGGTTAGTGCTGTCAGTGGTTAGTGCGAAGCCACTGGCATCAGCTCGCGGGTGCTTGTTGATGTGCGCCGTGTCGTTCTGGTTGTCGCAAAGGCGGCTATGGTATGCTGTGGCACATTTGAATGTACAAAGAGTGTCTGATGATGGCCATTGCCAATCGTCCTTCTGAAATTACTTTACCGCCGGTGAATCAAGGCTGGGCCAATCTATTTGAGTTTTTATGCTGGCAGTTTCCGCGCATTGCACCACAAGTTTGGCAGCAGCGGTTAGTGGATGGCAAAGTGTATTGGTTTGGCGGTGATACCGTAACCGCGACCACAGCTTTTAGCCCAAGTCGGCGGCTTTGTTATTTTCGCGAAGTGAGCAGTGAACCGCAGATCCCGTTTTTTGAAGAGCTGGTCTATCAAGACGAACATCTACTGATTGCCTGCAAACCGCATTTTTTGCCAGTGATCCCTGGTGGTGAATACATTCATCAATGTTTGCTTGAAAGGTTAAAACAGCAGTATCAATTGCCTGATTTAGTAGCGGTGCACCGCTTAGATCGTGAAACCGCGGGTTTGGTGCTATTTAGCAAGCAACCGGCGACGCGGGCGCAGTATTACCAATTATTCGCCAGCGGTCAGATTGAAAAAAGCTACTTGGCGCTTGCCAACATTCCCGCCGATCTCGATGCAGTGCCCGGCCAACAATGGCAGGTGCATAACCGACTGGACAAAGCACAGCCGCGGTTCTTAATGCAGCAGGTGGTCGGTGAGGTGAATGCCCGCTCCAGCATCGAATTGTTGCAACGCAACGGCAATCTTGGCTACTTTAAATTGACACCACATACTGGCAAAACTCATCAGCTGCGGGTGCATATGCAGGGGTTGGGGATGCCGCTGTTGCATGATAAATATTATCCAGAGTTGCAGCCAAAAACGGCACTCGATTTTAGTCAGCCGCTACAGTTATTGGCGGCAGAACTACGATTTACCGATCCGCTGACTGGCGTCGCCCACTCATTTTGTACCAGCCGCAAATTAGCTTTCTGGCCAAGTACCGCCTGATCCGTGCGGTCGAGTCATGAGGTTTAGGGTTGCTGCTGCACGATAGCAAACGCTTGCTCCGCCTGATATAGCTGTACCTGCAGTCGGCCAGCTTCAGTATTGAGCTGGTCGAGCTCGGCGCTTAGATAGTCATTTTGGTATAACAAGGCGGCTCTGGCGTCAGCACGTGGCTCTTGTACCAACCGCTGATTGTTGGCATAAATTTGGTCGCGGTTTAGCTGGATTTGGCGATAGCGTTGGTCGAGTTCAAAACGTAAATTATCCACACTTGATTTAGCTTGATGGTAGCGTTTTCCTTTTTGATAACCCAGTCGGAATTGCATTTCTAAGTCACCGCTACACGCTGTATTGTACGTGCCACCGGCGCGGCCGTGGGCTTCGCCATGGGCAAAGTCGCAATAAAATACCAAACCTTGTCGGTAACCTTGCTGATACCGTGAAAAATCGGCGGTGATGCCATGATTGGCACAGTCTTTTTGATATTTATTAAATTGCTTTAGGTCGGCACCACTTTTACCATCGTTGACACCAATGCTGTACCAGTCGCCAATTTGGCATTCCTGCTGACTAATACTGCTACAACTGCTAAGCAGTGCGCAAAGTGCAACCCAGATCAGAGTGTGAAACATCGTGGTCAATCGCATCAAAAAATCCAAAAACAGCCGACAATATAGCTCGGTATGCTAATGCCTGTGTCGGTTGCTGCCAAGTGAATTATCCGGATCAGTAAAGCTGGTGCGGTACACAAGCCGACGTCAATCTAGCCTCAGGTCTGCTGCAGTCTGACTTTGGCGGTGGTTACTAGCGCTAGATTGCAGCTGCCAACTTCGGTATGGATTCTTTGCCGCAGCACCTTAGACACTGCTTCTTTGGTATAATGCCGACCTTTGCTCAACGTAATACTCGAGATTGCCAATGACTGCTGTGAAAACGCCTGTTACCACTCCTTTGACTGATCCCCATGTTTCGGCAACGATAGATCCTAAATTGCAGCAGTTTTTACAGCGGCTGACCGACGCTTTTCACAACCAGCAACTAGTGCGGCTGGTGTTATCAAAATATCAGGGAGGTGATCCGGAATTACAGCGACTGGTGATCCGGCCGGTGTTGTTAAAAAATGACCTGCAGCTGTCGTTTTTATCGCAAAACCGTACTTTTGATCAAACCCACAACTATCCGTTGGCTGAGGCGCTGTTATTTTTACAACAACAACTTGGGCAGCATTTTTTTAGTGCGCATTTACAAACGGCGAGCCACGAGTTGCAGCTGTCGTTTAGCAAAAAAGGCAAAGTGCTCCTGAGCAAACATCCGTTGCCAACCGCCACCGTACAACAGGCTGCGGCGGTCGATTTGACGCACAATAAAGCCAAACACCGCTACGTCGAACAAAGCCGGCCCTATCTGCAGGCGCTTGGCATTACCGATGCGAACGGTGACATTATTCCGGCGATGTCAAAAAAGTGGAAACAAATCAATAAGTTCATCGAGGTGCTGGCGAAAGCGGTGCAACAAACCGGCTTGGCGAATGCACAACAACTGCATGTCGCTGATTTTGGCTCGGGCAAAGCTTATCTGACTTTTGCCGTCTTTGATTATCTCACCAGCACCTTGGCACTGGATGCAAAAGTTACCGGTGTTGAGCTGCGCCAACCTCTGGTGGATTTATGCAACGAAGCGGCCAGCCGATTGCAATTAACCGGCTTGCAGTTTGAACAAGGGGACGTTAAACATTTTACAAAGCGCGGGATCAACGTGATGATTGCGCTGCACGCCTGCGATATTGCCACCGATTATGCCATTGAAATGGGCATTCGCACGGGGGCAGAAATTATTATGTGCTCGCCTTGTTGTCACAAAGAATTACGACCGCAACTGCAAAGTCCGGCGGTATTATCGCCGCTATTGGTGCATGGTATTCATTTAGGCCAGGAAGCCGAGATGCTGACCGATGGCCTGCGTGCGTTATTGCTCGAAGCGCACGGTTATGACACGCAGGTGTTTGAGTTTATCTCACTGGAACACACCAGCAAAAACAAAATGATTTTGGCGCAAAAGCGAAAAAAACCAACAGATAACAGTGCAGTTCTAGCGCAAATTGGCGCGCTAAAAGCATTTTATGGCATCAAGCAGCACACGCTGGAAACTTTATTAGCAAGGTCCGCCAGTACGGCCGAACACTAACCAAAGCGCAGGTACGGCGATATACTCGTCATCATTGAAGATGCGGGGGGGTTACCGTCGCGCGTTCGCCTAGGCGCATCTTCAATGCTTTTGTGTATAGATCATGTGAGTGATGCCAGAACCAGCTGTACATAGCCGTCGGTAATAGATGTGTGTAGGTAGAATAGGCGGTCGATGGTTCGTTCGGTCATGGCAAAACCAAGCGGTGGCCAAACGACAACATCGCACCGGATAGCAAAAGAAAAACATAACAATAGAAAAACATAACAAAAGAAAGTAGGGGATTGTCTTGTTTAGTGTTGAATTTAAAGTGCGGGACTACGAATGTGACATGCAGGGCATCGTCAACAACGCGGTGTATGTAAATTATTTAGAGCATGCCCGGCATGAATTTTTGCAAAGCCGTGGGGTTGATTTTGCGGCTTTGGCGCGAGAAAAAATAAATCTGGTAGTAGTTCGTTCAGAAATCGATTACAAAAATTCATTGACCAGCGGCGACAAGTTTCTGGTCACCGTGGTTTTTGAGAGCGTGTCGAAACTTCGTTTTGGATTTCGCCAGCAAGTGATCCGGCAACGTGATGGTGCGGTGATGCTACAAGCGCTAGTGATTGGTACCGCCCTGAACGCCAGTGGCCGGCCTTTTGTACCGGCTGCGCTTGATTTATTGGCACAACTGCCTGCTTAACGACCAAGCGTCGTTGATCTCAACTCGCTTTTGCTGCAATGGCAAGTAAGCCAGAAAGCAAGTAAAACCGGTTTAAAACCATGTCGGATTTAAGGTCGGGATCAGCGCCAAGACCAAGGCTTGCTGATAGACGGCCGCGCGACTTAGCCGATTGTGGGTCAATAAGCCAATGGCGCCACCGGCTTGTTTGATATTGTCAGTGCCAAACAGCTGATCCATCACCTCACCAAGTTCAACACCCTGGGCAATCAATTGCAGCACTGCTTCTGGCAACATCAGGCTGGCGGAACGTGCCATGCCTTGTTTGCCTTGGTGCTCAATCAACATCCAAGCAAAAGTAAAAGCCCCGTCCAAACCCGCTTCGATACTGACGTAGAAGTCGGCTTGTTGCTGTTGTTGTAAGGTTTTGATGCGGTTTTTTGCGCCAAGCAAAGTTTCGGCGCTGGACAGTGGCTGCGCGGCCACGCCAGATGGTACGGCATACCCTTGCACGTCGATTAATTTCTCCGGAAAGGTGTGCTGAAAACACTGGCGTACTGCATTAATTTTCGCCGGATTGGCCGAGGCTACGGCAATAGTCCACATCGCTGAAATCTCCATTTGAGAACCTACTTAGCTGCTGTATCGAGTAACTAGCTATCGGCTACTGCGCGTGAATCGAGTGGCCTAGTGTTCGTGGTTAAGGTGGCAGTGAGGCTGCAAAAAAACAAAAGGCAGCCATCGCTGCCTTTAAAAGTGCCTCGTGCTGGTCGCCGAATTAACCCGCCAACCCAACATAAACATGTTGCACGTCGTCGTCACCGTCAATCGCCTCTAAAAAGGCTTCGACTTCAGCTCGAGCGGCGTCGTCAAGGGGCACGGGGTTTTTCGCCTTGTAAATCAGCTTGGCGGAATTAACGCTAAAGCCAAATTCCGGCAATGCCTTGGAGACAAGGTCAAGATCGGTCGGCTCGGTGTAAAACATCACACCGCCTTCGTCATCCTGCTCAAAGTCCTGCGCGCCGGCTTCAATTGCTGCGACTTCAACGTCGGCATCTTGCTGCTCGGCCGTCGCTTCGATGGCGCCTAAATAATCAAAATCCCACGACACCGAGCCTGAACCACCGAGTTGGCCCTTGCGAAATAATACCCGGATACTTTGTGCAGAGCGGTTTTTATTGTCGGTCAGACATTCAACAATCACTGGTACCTGATGTGGTGCAAAACCTTCGTACACCACCAGTTCGTAGTTCACCGGGCCATCCAGTAAACCGGCGCCTTTTTTGATCGCGCGCTCTAAGGTGTCTTTTGGCATTGAGGCTTTACGGGCTGACTCCATCGCCAGTCGTAATTTGGAATTCATCGCCGGATCCGCACCATTTTTGGCGGCGATCATAATTTCTTTGGCTAGTTTGGTAAAAATTTTACCTTTGGCGGCGGCGGTATCGGTTTTATGTTTAACTTTCCATTGGGCGCCCATGGCTGCAGTCTCACTCTATGCTGAAAATCATCGGAAGATAGTATTCGAAGAAACTATTCAAAGAAACTATTCGAAGAAAATGGTTCGAAGAAAATGGTTCGAAGAAAACTGCCGTAGTCTAGCCAATGGGCTGCGCTGGTGCAACTGCCTGACAGGGGCTGCTGGCAATTATGTTAGACTAAGCGCCATTTCAAAGTAGGTAGTGCAAAAATGATGTTGTTGAAAAAATTAAGCCTGATAGCGTTGGTGATCGGTAGTACACAGCTGATGTCATTCCCCGTTCATGCCGAAGAACCTGTGGCCGCCGTGATAGCCACCACCGATGTTGAAGCCACGATGAAAGCGATGGCCTTGGCTTATAAAAAAGCGATGTCAGCCGAAGAGCTATCGCAAATGCAACAGCAGATCACCGAGTTACAGCAGTTGCTCGCGTCGGTGCAGTTGGTGCAATTCAGTCAAGAGCGACAAACTAAATTTCAACAAGGGTTTAGCGAAGTGCAGTTGCAATTGACCTTAGTGCAAACCAGTCTGGCGGCTGCTGATTTGCAGATGGCAAAACAACAATTGGCACAAGTTGATGTGTTGAAAAAACAGTACCATAAAGAACGTAGCCCAAGTTTCTGGCAGTTACTCTTTGGCAAATAAGCGCCGTGCAGTTAGAATTTTGCTCAGGGATAATCGTGAGTGAAGGTGCAAGGATCAGGGATGAAAGGAATAATATTAGTGATGACCATTACCTTTGGTGCTGGTCTGTTGACTGGCAAGTTGCTGTTTCAAGGGGCTGCGGCTGGCCATGGTCTTGCACCGCTGAGCTCAATGAGTTCAATGAGCTCAATGAGCGACGAATACCTGGCGCCTATAACTTCAGCAGAACTTTCGCTGCCTGCCACAACAAAATTTCAATGTGATGGTCGTCAGCATTGCTCGCAAATGACTTCAAAAGCCGAAGCGCAGTTTTTTCTCGAAAATTGTCCTGAAACGAAAATGGATGGCGACAATGATGGTGAGGCTTGTGAGCGGCAATTTTAGCAGCGGGCTGCTGGATTTTGATTAATCAATCTTTGAGGAATGCTGTAAAAAAATCAGGCAGCGATTGCTGCCTGATCAATAGGCGATAATTCTTCGTTATCTAGGATCGTGTTCCGAGGTGCTGTGACAGCAAGCTGTTAGTGCTGATGACCGCAGTGATCATCACATTCATGCGCGTCATCTTCAGCAAATTCATCATCGCCGTCTTGATTTTGCATTACGCCCCAGCCATCGTTATGGCCGCCAAACTTTTTGGCAAATTTATCCAGTTCAACTTCTTTGGCGGTCACAGTCGCATGCTCTGGCACCATGCTCAGGCTGACAATCAGTTCCCACTGCTCTAAATCGTTAAAATGCAGTTCAACTTCACCGGGTTGATCGAGGGCAGTTAATGCATGCAGTGCCATTTCTGCTTTATCGCGGTTTGGAAACACCAGATAAAAATCTAGCGCTAGGTTTTGGGTTAAATCGAGGCCGGCATCGACCATTGCTTGCAACATATCACCGTTGCCGTCATCCGGAAATTGACTCATAAAAAGCTCCCGCAGTGAAAATTCAAAGCCGGTAGTTTAGCAAGTTTTGCCCGCTCGGGCAGTGTTTTCTAGGGGGGGAGCGGTAAAAATGCCGCCGCTGATATCAAGATGGGTCAGCGCGGTCATGCGGTTGTTCATCCATCTCGACACTACTGTTAATAGTCGGCGTTGATGGCTGCGTAACAGTTGACCAAACTTGCTGCTGTACATGCTGTTGTAGGCGTGGGAAAAAATCTAAAAATAGCTGCTCAAGGGCGGCATAATGCGCGCAGATATCAACAATAGCGCCGGCAAACTGGTTTTGAAACCTGATCCGCCTTGCCACCTGATCCAAGGCATAACCCAGCTGGGTGATGTCGGCATAACTTAAAAACCAGTCTTGGCGGATGATGGCGGCAACAGTCAGTTGCATCGAGGCTGGCATTTGTGGCAAATCGGTCTGAAGTTTTTGATAAAGTTGGTTTTTATATAGATCAAACGGCAGCGCTGAAAAGTCAGACCAGTGCCGGATCAAGAAGTGATCAAACAGCATATCAATAGCGATGCCAGCAAAGCGCTGTCGATGTGGTGCAAAATACTGTTTTGCTGAGCGTATTTCGGCACTGTTGTCGGTGAAGGCGTCAATTGCGCGATGTTGATGCAGGCCTTGTCGCACTGTGGCAGATAAACTTTTTGTATCCACACCGCGGCAAAAATCGCCCAATAAATTACCAATTCTGGATCCAGTGCTGTCGCCTGCAAAATATAAATGTGCCAAATAATTCATCGTAACCCCAGACCATCGGCCAGCACTGGACAATGTTGTGGTTGGGCAACAGTGGCCATTGCCCGCCGCACTGCGCCTAACTCAGCGTTTAATACTGCGCTAAATACTGTGGTGCGTACCGCTAAAAAATGTACCTGATGGGTGCTCGCATGACGTGGGCGCACGACAGTTGTTAGCATCATTGTTTTGCTTAGTAAAACCATGGTGGATTGCCAAAAAGCTGCTGGTTGGCAAAAGACTGTGGGTTGCCAAAATACTTTGGCGACACAAAACTTGGTTAAAAATAGCAAACCACGGCGGAGAGTCGCAAATAGGCGGCAGAAAAAAATGGCTTCGGACATCCTGAGCTTCCTGTGAGCAATAGCTGTCGCAGTATGCAAAGGCTTACCCCGGTTGGCAACTGGCTGTGGTGCTGCGCATTGGGGGTGTTCGGGTAAGCCCAACCTGCGCGGCGCCACAACCAATGATTAAGAGCACTCCAGCCAGTTGCAGCGGAACCAGCTGTTCATGAAATAACCACCAACCGGCAAGGATCACCGCGACAGGTTCGATATAGGCTAAAGTGCCATACACCCGCACGGGCAAATGTTGTAGCGCAATCAACGCCGATAAAATGGCTAAAAAGCCTGGGAAAATGCCAGCTAATAAAATCCACGGCCACTGTGTTGCCAGCACGATACTGGAGTCGGTTAAAAATGGTACAACACAACAGGCGCCAAGCAGTAACTGGTAAAAACTGCGTTGAAAAGGGGAGTGGTTGGGCTGGGGTTTGCGATTTGTTAACAGATAGGCGGCGTAAGTAAAGAGCGAAAATAAAGCAAAACCAAAACCAGGTAACTGGGCGGGCGTCAGTGCCAGATTGAACTGAAATTGTTGCAGCATGGCAAAGCCCATCATCGACAGCGCAATACACAATAAGCTCAACGCATTTAATTTTTCAGCATAAATAAAATGGGCCACTACTGCTGTAAACGGTGGCGCTAAATACACCAGCATAATGGCATTGGCCAGACTAATAGTTTTAATCGCCTGCAAAAAGCCGATCATAAAGCTGGCCAGCAGGACACCATTAATGATCACTCTGCGATCGGGCCTACGCTTGAGTTGTCGCCAATGGTTACTGGATAACAAAACCAGTCCCAGACACAAAGCACCCACCGCTAAACGACAAAACGTGAGTTCGGCGGCGCTAAGCTGGCTGTAACGGGCAATAATGCCGCTACTGGCCATACATACCGCCGAGAACAAAGCTAATAAGACATACCGGTTCAAAACATCTCCTACCGCTCGCTTGGCCAATTTAGCCAATGGGTTTGCTAAATTGGCCACCGGTTATTACCATTTTCTTGTCAATATGCTCGTCAATATGCTCGTCAAAGTGCTTGCCAATCTCCGGCTTGGCGGGTTGCGCCTTGTCTGCGTTGGTGTGTGTTGCTGCTACTTTTTATTCAGCCGCTGCCGGCACAATGGTTGCCGCATGGATCACCGCTTGATTAAGCGGGCCACTGCGGCCACCTTTGCCACCGGTGTACAGTGAAAAATGCTGTAAATAACTCATATTAAAACCATCTTTGATGGTGATACTACAGCTTTGCCCGGCTACAGCTTGAAATTCTAACTGGGATGATACCCCTTGCTCGGTAGCCGTTGCCAGATGCGGCATTACCAGTGTGCCTTGCTGCAGCGCGGTATCTGCGCACTGGATATGCGCAGTTTTGACCACCGCCGTAATGCCCGTGTTAATTGGCCCATTGTCGATAAAATATTGCAGTTGCAAACGGTGCGGGCCACTTTGGGTTGCCGTAAAGCTCAATTGCAGTTGTTGCTCAGGCAAGCCCCAGTTTTTAAATACCGCCAGTCCCAAATGGTTGCTGCTTGGTAGCTCAGGGCTTTGTAAACCTTGACCGGCCACAAAAGTTTGCTGATTTGGGGTAGTGCATAATGTTTTTGTGGGCAAGGAGGTTAATGCACTGTCTGGGTAGCTTTGTACCAGCGCATAACACTGACTGCGCTCAGTGCGATCGCTGTCGGTATAATTAGTTTTTCCTTTTTTTAGCGCCACTTTGCTACCGTTTTTATACAACGTAAACTGGGTTTTGTGCTCGCCATTGGCATCAAAACTGAGTTCAGTCTGCCCTTTACTATTTTGTGATAAATACAATAAAGGCTCTTTTGGGGCGAATAAAGTACGTTGCTCTGATGCGGTCAACTTGGTAGCGTCAGTCACTTTGTGCATCAGCAACTTTTGGCGGGGTAATTCAACCGCGCGAAGCTCAAGCTCTAGTTCGTTGTGTTCACCCGATAAATCATCAACATTCATCGTTAATTGATGAGGTGCCGTTAATGCCGTTGCCACACCATTGAGGGTCGCTTTTTGTAACAGATAACTTTGGCCGCGGTTGGCGTTACCAAGCAGCTTTAAGGTGACATTTAACCGGCCGGCGGCGATCGGCAGTTGTTGCAGCCGCAGTTCGCTACCCAGCTGTAATGCTTGTTGGGTTTGTGCCGGAATAAACGGGCTGATGTTTAGCTGACGGGCATTTAAATCGATGCCAAACAAGCTGTTGGCGACAAAATCATGATAAGCCGCCACGGACCATAATTGACGCTCAGAATTAATCACTGGGCCGGATAAATCGCCATCATCAACATGTGCTTGCTGCGTCAGCCATTCCAAATTTTCCATATTCGACAGATTAAAGGCGCTGCCTTGAAATAACGACATGGCAATCAGATGAAACAGTTCCGCATGTTGCTGTTGTTTGGCGGCGCGTAGCGCATAACCACTGACAAAAGGCCAAATGGCACGATTGTGGTAAATCGGAACTTGTTGTCTCGCCGGGAAAATCACCGGCGGACCGGCCGGCGTCAGCGGATAATTGGCTAAAATTTGTTTGGCCTGAGCGCTTGAAGCCACCTGATGGGTGATTGCTAAGGAAAGCCCAAGTAAATCATATTGTTGCACTGGGATTGGGTTATATTCTTCGCCAATATAACTGGCATATAAACCTTGATCGGCTAACCAAAAAGACTGATTGATCGATATTTTTAACGCCTCAGCCCACTGCGAGAATTGCGCGGCCATGGCGGGTTCTAGCACTTTCGCCGCCGCAGCTGTGCGCATAAGCGCGACATAATGCAACACGTTAGTTGAAAGTGCATAGGATTCAGCGAGATACAAAGTGTCTTTTGCCGTCCAGCTTGGATAGGTCTGCTCGCGCCAATCTAAAAAAGAGGTTTCACCGCGGTATAAGCCCAATTTGTGGCTGAAAATGTACTGCCTATCTTGCAACAAGGTTTGTTTGGCAATCGGGTACCATTTTGCTTGCCAAGTTTGTTGCGCTTCGCTGCTTGACCCGTCATCGATGGCTTTGGCAGTGACATTGCTGGCAGCGAGCACCCAAACAACACGATCGGAACTTACTGGCCAACTGCCGCCAGAGCCGGTGTCTTGTAATGCAACTTCGTTTTGGGCAACACCACGGGCGATAAGCTCAGGCCGAACCTTGGAGGTTTTAAATAATAAAGAGTTGGCCGCGCGTTCTGGGTCGAGGTAACCCAAGCCTAAGTCCAGGCTGTAAGATAAATCACGGGTCCAGACATAATGCCATTTGGCGCCGGTTTCAAAACAAGGGCAGGCGATAGGTTGTTGATCGTTAAAGCCCCAATCGGTAATTTCGCTGACACTGTTTTGCTGGCGTTCTTGCTGCGCTAAGCTAAACATCGCGTCAAATAATGCATTGTTGCTCTGTATTTGCAACTGAGATGAGTCGACCTGAATCGTTTTTTGTTTATCGGCGGTTTGTAACTTAAATTCGCGCTGGCCGTCAGCTTGTTGTAAAGCTTCCAACGACACTTTGCCAAACTGAAATGCATATTGGCGTTGCTGCAAACTGCCTTCGCTGTCGGCTAGCGCAGCCACACTAAACAAGGCCGCCAAAATCACCACAAGCTGAGCAAAACTGGAGAGTACAGCACGAGATGGGGCTGGTGATGAGCCCAGGGCTAGCTGCGCAGTGGCGCGGTCACGAGGCAAGGCCTGAAAAAAAGTAAATGGCTGACGCACGAATAGCAGGCGGGTTGGTGCAAAGCGGAGATTAAATTGGGCAGGGTGCATAACAATAGAGGTCCTTATCTACAAAGTCAGCCCGAGTTTAACAGCCTCTGGCGCCAGAGTGTAGCGCCGATGGTGAGTCTTTAAGCAAAGCGGGTAGCTTGCATTCGTATTCAAGTCAGTCAATATTGTGAAAAATAGGCCATGGTGCTGGCTTGATGAATACCCCGCTGAACCTAGCGGTTGTTTGTTGCGTATCAGAGTCAGGGCTTTTAAGCAGTGACCGATTGCAGCATGCGGGTAAATGACCACGCTGCGCTCATTTCTCACTACAATTTTATATCTGGAGCAGGTTATGTTTAGTTTTTTTAAAAAAGATCCGCTAAAAAAATTGCGGCAGCAATATGATCAAAAATTAGAGCAAGCCATGCTGGCACAGCGCAGTGGTAATTTGCGTTTGTTTGCCGATTTAACCGCAGAAAGTGAAACATTGTGGTCGCAACTAGAACAACTTCAGCAAGCTCAGCAGCAGCCAAAATAGACTCTTAGTGACCAGACTGCACTTTGAAAAGGCTTGTCTAAATAGTTGATGCTAGTGAGTTGGCGCTGATATTGGCTGCACAGTGTGCATAGGTGTGCATAGGTGTGCATATGTGTGCATGGTTTGTATAGTGTGCATGGTTTGCACATGCGAGCATCGCGCGCTGTGCTGTCGGTGGTGCGACTAAGCTTCAAATCAAGAGCTGCGGCTCGCTTAATGAAAATTTCGGACCTTGTTTTGTAGTGGCGGCAATAAATGATCAAGACTTTGCAGCTGGCCGGCGATGATATGAATGACATCCCCTTCGCGCTGTAACATGCCATGCACCCATAATATTCTGGCGGTTAAAAATGGCATTTTTTGCGCCATAGCCGTAGCTTGCCACACCAGTAAATTGATATTGCCCGTTTCATCCTCCAAAGTGACAAAAGTCACTCCAGCAGCGGTGCCCGGGCTTTGCCTGGCGGTGACTAACCCCGCAACCTGCACCGGGCTTTTGTTGCTAAGTGTTGCCAATTGCTGCGCGGTTTTAATCTTACCTGGTAAACCAGCTTGGCGAAGTAAAGCCATAGGATGTTGATTTAAACTTAGACCTAAGCGGGTGTAATCTTCAATTAAATCATCAATGGCGCTTGGCGCGGGCAAGCAAAATTCAGCCGCGGTGGCTGGTTTTGCCAATTTTGCCAATGTTGCCTGTTGGCTGCTTGGGATTGCTGGATCTTGCGGTACTTTTGTAGTAACTGCCGCAGTAACTTTCGCAGTAACTTTCACAGTAACTGCCGCAGTAACTGCTGTTTCAACTGCGGCTTCAATAGCTGATGCGTCTTTGGCTAAAAGTCCCAATAAATCTAATTGCTGGCTGTCCTGATAAGTGGCTGTGGGTTGTGCCACGGCGGCAAACAACGGTAAATCGGTCAAACTATCTTGTAATTGCCAACGGCTCTGGTAGCGATGACCCGCCAATAGCTGTAAAGCCCCGCTACTGGCGAGTAAGGCTAAATCATCTTTGCGCACGCCACTGTGAGTTAACTGTGCCAGATTGGCAAAACCTGCGGTTGGTCGGTTGGCTATCAACTGCTGGCATCGGTGTTGATTGAAACCTTTAATTTGCCGAAAACCCAGTCGTAACGCTCGGTTGGATTGGCTGTCTGAAGCGCAGGGATGGCTGGTGGTTGGCAGCGGTTCTATTTGATGATCCCAGCCAGAATGTTGAATGCAGACCGGTAATATGTGCAGCTGCTGGCGTTTTGCATCTTGGATCAGCTGCGATGCCGAATAAAAACCCATAGGTAAGCTGTTGAGTAAACAAGTAAAAAACTCAAGAGGGTAATAATATTTCAGCCAAGCCGAGGCATAAGCCAGTAGCGCAAAACTGGCAGAATGTGATTCCGGAAAACCATATTCACCAAAACCACAAATTTGCTGAAAAATTTGCTCGGCATAAGCCTGAGTGTAACCGCGCTCCAGCATGCCTTGTTGTAGCTTCGGCCAAAACTGCGTCAACTCACCGTTTTTTTTCCAGCTGGCCATCGCGCGGCGTAGCTTATCGGCTTCACCGCCGCTAAAACCGGCCGCCACCATCGCTAGTTTAATCACTTGCTCTTGAAAAATCGGCACGCCCAGCGTGCGGCCCAGTACTTGCTGTAGCGCGGCCGATGGATAACTGACGGTTTCAATGCCGGTGCGTCGTCGTAAAAATGGATGCACCATGCCCCCTTGGATCGGGCCTGGCCGGACAATGGCAATTTGGATCACTAAATCATAAAAACAGGCCGGTTTGAGCCGCGGTAACATACTCATTTGCGCCCGCGATTCAATTTGAAATAAGCCGACGGTATTGGCTTGTTGGATCATCTGATACACTGCCGGATCATCGCCCATACCACTGATATCGGCGAGCTGCAGCGCACGTTGATGCTCGCTTGCGACCAATTGTAAGGTTTTACGCAATGCGGTTAACATGCCAAGTGCCAGAATATCCACCTTGAGTAACCCCAAAGTTTCCAGATCGTCTTTGTCCCACTGGATCACCGTCCGTTGTGCCATCGCGGCATTTTCGACTGGTACCAGTTCGTATAATGGGCCTGCTGAAATGACAAAACCGCCAACATGCTGTGATAAATGTCGTGGAAAACCACGGATTTGGTTCACCAATGAAATAAATTGCTGCGCCATGCTCGATTGTAAGTCAAAACCGACCGCGGCCAGTTGTTGATACCAAGGTGCAGTCAGATCACGACGATTAATCTGCTGCAAAAAATGTTCAAGCTGAGTCGTGTGGAACCCTAAGGCTTTGCCAACATCGCGCACACTACTGCGCAAGCGATAACAAATAACAGTGGCGGCCAGCGCGGCCCGTTGTCTGCCATATTTCTGGTAAATGTACTGAATAATTTCTTCCCGACGTTCATGTTCAAAATCGACGTCGATATCGGGTGGCTCGGCCCGTTCTTTGGAAATAAATCGCTCAAATAACACGGAGATTTGTCTGGGATCGACGGCCGTGATTTCAAGGCAATAACAGACCACAGAATTGGCGGCAGAGCCACGACCTTGATACAGAATCTGTTGGGCTTTAGCAAAATGGACAATATCGGCAATGGTCAAAAAGAAATAGGCATACTGTAACTCGTCAATTAATTGCAGTTCTTTTTCAATCAATTGTTCAATATCAGGCGGCACACCGAGTGCAAAACGTTGCTGGCAGCCTTTTGCCACTAACTGTCGCAAATGTTGCATGGCAGTAAGGCCATCGGGTACCAGTTCGGCCGGATATTCATAGTGCAGCGAATCTAAATTAAATTGGCAGAGCTCGGCGATCAACAGTGTTTGCTCTAATAATGTTGCTG